>NZ_JAPVZO010000020.1:0-39331 GCF_041432445.1 Streptococcus sp. 27098_8_69
AAAAAATTCTCTGAAGTCCTATGTCTTCAGAGAATTTTTTTATTTTACAATAAGTTGTACTAATTATTTTTCTCTAATCAACTAGTCTATAAGTCTTATCACTCTCACCGATGCTTGGTCTCAATAGCTTTTTTCACCAAAATCTGTTGATAAGCTTCCATATCTCCACGTTTCAATGCTTCTTCTTCATGAATGGATAATCGCCATTTATAAGCCAGAATTTCCTTATCCAACAACTTCTGAGGTGCCCCAATCAGATTCAAAATAGTCAGACGCTCTTCAATACTCTTTAACGGATAAACATCTGCAAGATTAACTGTTCTCGTTACACTTGTGGAGCGTTTTCTATGAATATATATAGCTTTATTCATATAGGCTATCTTATCTGCTTGAAGATAAACCTTATAGGTCGTATAATCGTCTTCTACCTTCTGATCCGTTGGATAGACAATATCCTTGAAAAGCTCCGCTTTATAAAGTTTCGCCCACGGAACTGTAAAACATTGACTAAGATTATACTTTCCATCATATTGATAATGGAACCAATCAAAAGGGCTATATACTTGTTCAAAATAGTTGTCTGCACCCACATGGATTAAAAAACTTCCCTGATCTTCAATAAATTGAGTGAAATTACCAATTGCAATATCTGCATCCGTTTTTTTCAATAAATCATAAAGACTTTGGATATGGTCTAACTCTAGCCAATCATCATTATCCACAAAGACAATGTAATCACCTGTCACAGCTTCCAAGGCACGATTGCGACTGGAAGCAACTCCTCCATTCGGTTTATGGTAAACCTTAACACGCGCATCTTGATTTTTATATCTCTGACAAATAGCTGCCGAACCATCAGTTGAGCCATCATTGATTAAAATAACTTCAAGATTTTGATAAGTTTGTTGAAGAATGCTATCTAAACATTTTTCAAGATAGGCCTCTGACATATAAACGGGGACGATAACACTTATTTTTTCCATTTTTATTTCTTTCTTTATTCAATTTTTAGTCTAAGTGCTTCAAATATCGCTGAATTGATACAATCATATCCTCAACTTTATCTACACTGAAACAGTAATTCGAAGCAGTAATCCGACAAGTTAAAGGATAAACCTCATATCTTCCTTTGTCGCTAAGTACGGATTCATCTTTTGTTTATCATAAGCAGATTGATATTTTTCTGGATTTACAAGTTGAGATAATTCGTCAATCATCTCTGCTACACCATCCCTTGGAAACACATGGTCAGTAACATAAAACTCTGGTTGGTGACACGTGTCCTTAAAAGCATAAAGGACCATGCCATTTTCAAGAGCTGTACGGCTACCATCAAGTATTTCCTGCGCATGAGAAATATCCAGATAAATGCTACACGTTTGTAAAAGTTTCTCATATATCTCTCTAGACAGGCCTGGGTAGAGATGAACATTTGCATGACAATCCAAATCTAATAAACGCCCTCCCATTACTGTTAGCGCAGCAATATGAAATTCAAAATTCGGTAGGGCAGATACAAGTATCTCAATTTGCTCCAGTTCTTGCGTATCTGTCAAAATTAAAATATGCGGGCGAAACTCCCTAAAGGCCCCAAGAAACGTTGGTAGATAAATCAGGGGAAGATTCATATTGTCTGTCTTTAATTTCAAATCTCGAGTCAGTAGTTTCCCACAACGATCTTTTAAATACGAAATATCTTCGACAGATAACTCTTCTCTTATATAAAACATTATCTGATTAGATGAGAGGTTAGGCATATCCCTAAGCAATCTTATATCCGATAACACTATACAATCACCTGTAGATAATTGTTTATCTAAAATCAGTTTTCTTGCTTCATCAATTGAAGAAAGGCCCTGTTCCCGACCGTTTGCTTCTCGATAAAGTGCACGATTATGAGATGAAAAAAGATAGAGTTGCTCTTGATTTTCCTGACCATAAATGTCTATCTCTTTTTTTCCACCACTCCAAATTTCTCTCTGAAAACAAGTTCCCGATAAATCATAATGATCTTTTGCACAACAAATACCTTTGTTATCATACCATTCGACTACCTCCACCATTTGTGGCCACTGAGGATAGCAGTAAATCTTCCCTTTTTTATTTCCTTCCGCTACGATATCACCTGTAGAAAGAACCTCCCAAAATCGAGGTAAGGGAAGTTGAGTCATGTGTAAGGGATTTGAACTTTCATGATTAGAAAAAAAACTAGTAAAAATATTGTTAATCGTTAATGATTTCAGATTCTTCCCCATAAGTTCTAAATCTTTTTTTAGGCGATCGTCATCTGAAGACCATTCCCTTGTCAGATAATAATACATCATTTCTTTTTTATTTCCATTCTCTAGTCAAAAATTCATACCATTGTTTTATTATGCGGTCTGATAAATATTCTTCAGCCAAGCGGTAAGATCCTTCCCTCAGCTGTTTGATTTGTTTGAAGGCTTTCTCTAAAGCTTTTGTTAAATCAACCACAATTTCCTCATCCGAACGAGCAGCAAAAGGAACTAAATAACCATTTTTACCCTCTTGAATAAAGGTCTGATTTCCATATGGTACATCTAAACCAACAAGAGCTTGTCCAGAACCAATTGCTTCTAATAAAGTTATACCAAAAGTTTCCCATTCCGAGGTAGCCAAATAAAGTTCATACTCTTTGAAACGGTTTGAAATTGTCTGATGCCCCTTAAGATGGATATAATTTTGTGCTCCTAGATTGGCAATCTCTGCTTCAATATCCTGCCATAGCATCCCTTGCCCATAGATATCTAAGTTGACGTCTGGAAAAATTTCATGAAAAGCAACGATGGCTTTGATTGCTAAGTCTAACCGTTTTCGGCGTTCAAACCGCACGGCAATCATCACAGAATAAGGTTTTCGTTCATCAGCTAATTGCAACTGTTCTAGGGCAGCTACTGGAAGAACGCGAACTTGACCAGTTTTCCCTAGTAATGCTAAATGTTTTTCCAATTCATCCTTCTGTGATTGCGTTGATACTAAAATATCATCAAATTCCTCGGCATATTGAAAAAGGTGATAGTATTCAGAATTGATCTGATCTCCCCAATAATGAATAGAGTGCACAACACAGGATAATCTTGCTTCTCCTTTTAAACGTAAAAGAGGTGATGTGAAGGGAAGATTCTCTAGACGATCAATAAATACATGATCCTCTTTACTAAACTGCAACTCTGATAAGGCTCGCTCTAAAAATTCAGACTCACTATAGAACCACTCCGATCCACACCGATAAACTGCTTCAGTATCCTCACCTGGTTCTTTCTTAATCTCTTCAAAGGCTATGGAACCATCTCTATTATGAAACAGTCGGCGAACAACTCTAGCTACTATACCAAATCCAGCATCCACTGCTGTAAAAAATTCTGTGAACAGCTTTTTCTTACCATAATGTTCTCTACGAAGTAAACGACCAAATACATAATAATCTACATAATCCACATAATCCGGTTTTAGACTGTTTTTATGTAGAATGGTAGTCACACCATCTTGTTCTTGAAAAATCACTTCACAATTATTTTCCTTATATTCAGCAGTCAGGTGTAAGAGCTGCTTCATATCATCTATACGGATCCCCAAGCTCATATCACGCTGATCTGTCAACAACATATGTGCTAATAGGATTTCTTCCTCAAGATGACCCAAAGAAAGGTAATAGTCCCATTTAAATCGAGGAGGGACCTGTGTAAAAACAAAACTGGCAGGAAGGTCCAAGTCGCGAAAAACCTTCCCACGATATGCTTGAGCAACATCTACACCATTTGGTTCTAAACCCACCATAAGATTAAAAGTGTAAAGCATTCTTTAACTCCAAACTAAACTCTAATCACAAGCATCAAATCATAGACTCCATAAAAGAAGTGAACTAGCGAATGATTAGATTATCTACTAAAACTTTCTCATTTATCTAACGAATTGAGGTAAGCTTTAATCGCCACTACCATCACTCCAGGAGTTTGTGAAGAAAAAATCTGACTTCCTCCTGTTGGGTCCTTACTAGTATTATCAAAAACTCCAAGTGTTCCATCTCGCAAGCAAGAGAGTTTTTTCCCAAAAATCTTTATAAAAATCTAGTATTTTTCAGTCAAAAGTCTAGATTTATTCCATTTTAATTATACATTATTTTTAGCAAAAGAGCTATCATATAAATATATCTATTAGATATTATTGACACATTCAACTATCAATATAAGTCAATCATCTTTATTCAGTAAGAATATTTGATATATAGAATTATCTTCTAAACTTGAGATTATTTCCTTATTTTTCAAGAATCAAAAAACCTAGATTCTAACAGCTAGTAAATAACTAACGGTTAAAGTCTAGGTTTACTCAGAAAACAATCATTATTTCACAACAAGCTCGTAACGTGTTTTGCTGGTGAAAGTTTCACCTGCTTTAAGAATGACTTGATCTTTAAGGTCGCTATGAATAGCATCTGGTAAAGCTTGCGCCTCAAGAGCAATTCCATTGTGCTGAATCATTGGCTGACCAGAGATGATGACACTCTCATCCACAAAGTTTGCTGTGTAGACCACAAAGCAAGGAGCCTCTGTCTTGAAGAGCAAGAAACGACCTGAGTTTTGATCATAAAGGAAACCAGCATTGTCATGTCCTGCAGGTAGCGCAAATGGATGGTCCAAACCAGATACGAGTTGGATTTGCTCATCTTCTTCTGCAAATATATCCTTCAACAAAGCACCATTGTAGATATGTTTGACCACATCACGATTAGCATCTGGGGTTTTAGCTGGAACACCATCAGGAGCAATTGGATAAATCCCCTCTGTGTTTAATTGGAAGACATGACGGTCAACTGTCTGCGTGAAATCACCAGATAAGTTAAAGTAGCTATGGTTGGTTGGATTGACCAAGGTATCCTGGTCTGTCGTTACCTTGTAACTAACTTCGTAGGCACCACTTTCTTCCAAATTGTAGCTAATCCAGATCTTAAGATTTCCAGGGAAACCTCCTGTCCCGTCTGCTCTTTCTGTGTAAAGAGTCAAACCATTATCATTCACTTCAACTAGCTCAAACAAGCTAGAATCCCAACCAGTTGAGCCACTGTGGTTACAGTTGCTAGCATTGTTGACTTCAAGATCATAGGTCTTACCATTAAGTTCGAAAGTCGCACCTGCGATACGACCTGCAACAGGACCTACACTCGCTCCATGTTTAGGGCTATTCCCAACATAGCTTTCGAAATCGTCAAAACCTAGGATCACATTGGCAAAGTTCCCATCCTTATCTGGAGTTACATAACGTAAAATTGTCGCACCATAGGTCATGATTTCCAGTTGATAGCCTGCCTCCGTTTCAAAACGGTAAGCTAGGACATCCTTGTCATCAAGTTTCCCAAATACACGTTCTGTGTATGCTTTCATCCTTCTCTCCTTTTTCTAATTCAATTAAGTAAACAAACCATAGAAAGCGCCTCCACTTTCTATGGTTTTATTGTATGATTTACAGACACCTTTGTCAAGAAACCATAAATATTCTCTTAACAAAAGTGGTTCCTACTATTCCTGTTCTATGCTTCTACACGTTCAGTCCATGAAGTCGCTGTTGTTTGAAGAACCTTGTTAAGCTCATCGATGTTTTCAAATCCAGTTGTACGAAGCCATTCGCGAGCTGCTGTTTCACCATCTTTGATGTATGCTTCGACTGATCCAGCCCATGTTGCGCGTCCACAAAGAACACCATTGAAGTTTGCGCCTGATTCGTGGGCAAAGACAAGAGTTTCTTGGAAAAGCTTAGCTGATACACCTGCACTCAAGTAGATGTATGGCAAGTTCGTAGCTTCGTCTTGAGCTTTGAAGAAGGCTGCTGCTTCTTCGCGAGTATGAACGATTTCTCCATCGCCAAATCCTTCAACGTATTTCACGTTAACTGGAACTTCCACTTTCAAGACATCGATGTTAAAGCGTGGGTCAGAGAATACTTTCATAGCACCGATAACCTTGTGTGGTTTTACTTTCGCGTATTCTGCAGAACCTGCGTCAGCAATTTTTTCATCGTAAGCCAAGATTTCAAGGAAGAATGGAATATCCTCTGCCACACACTCAGAACCAATACGTTCAATGTAGGCTTGTTTTTGTTGATTAAGTTCGTCAGAGCTATCTACGTCATAGTAAAGCAAGAACTTAACAGCATCTGCACCTTGTTCCTTGATACGTTTTGCAGACCAAACATCCAAGCAGTCAGGCAAACGTTTAGTGCTTGTAGTATCGTATCCAGTTTTTTCATAAGCAAGGAGAAGACCAGCATTTGGATCAAGAGCTTTTGTAGCTGGAAGTCCATACTCAGGGTCAAGAAGCATAGATGAGGCATATTTAGTCAATTCATCTGCAACCAAAACTTTAAGTTCTTCCATTTGAGCTACTGTTGGCTCTTCTGTTTGGTATTGAGCCATGAGGCGTTTCAAAGCACCACGTTGGTCAAAAGCAAGAGCTGAGATAATACCATTCTCATCAGAGAGTTTTTGCATGCAAGCAAGTTTATTTGGGCTTAATGTTAATTTACTCATAAATAACTCCTTATTTTTCAAACTCGTGAATAATGACACCTTGAACTACACGGTTTACTGTACCTGTTGGTGATGGTGTATCAGGTTTGTTTCCAATCTTAAGCGAAGTCAAGAGAGCAAATAATTGACCGTAAACAATATAAGGGAAGACACGGTAAACATCATTTAAAACGCCACCGCATCCAAGTGCTACTTCTTTGACATTTTCAAGTCCAAAGGCTTGATCACTCAAGAGAACAACACGACGAGCAATTTGATCGCCTGCAACTTCACGAACCAAGTCTAGGTCGTACTTACGAGTATAGTCTGTTGTAGAACCAAAGACCAAAACTACAGTATCTTCATTGATCAAAGATTTTGGACCGTGACGGAAGCCAACTGGGCTTTCATACATAGTCGCTACTTGACCAGCTGTCAGTTCCAAAATCTTGAGCTGAGCTTCATGAGCAAGTCCAAAGTAAGGACCAGCGCCAAGATAGATAACTCGGTTAAAGTCGAGGTCAACCAACTCTTTGACATCTGCTACATTGTCAAGGACTTTGCGTGCAAGGGTTGACAATACTTCAAAACGCTCAGATTTAACTGCAAAGTCTGTCGGATCAAATACCAAGAGCGCTGTCAACATCATCGACGTAAAGCTTGATGTCATAGCAAAGCCAGCATCGTTAGAAGCAGCTGGTTGCAAGAGCAAGAGGTTGCGGTCATCACCATGTGCTTGGAGAGCTAATTTTCCTTCAGCAGCACAGGTGATTGTCACTTGATAAAGTTCATCAACCAAGGTCTTAGCCAAGTCAACTGTTGCTACACTCTCAGGTGAGTTACCGCTTCGTGCAAATGATACCAAAACAGTTGCTACATCTTTTTTCAAATAAGTTTGTGGATTAGCTACAATATCAGTTGTCGCAATAGCATTAAAGTTCCATTTACGCTCATCGTAAACTTCTTTAAAGTAAGGAACCAGAGTATCCCCTACATAAGCAGAAGTTCCAGCGCCAGTCAAGATAACCTTGATATAGTCATGCTTATCTGCAATTCCTTGCAAGAAAGCTGCAATTTCATCACGTCGTTCTTGATAAGTTTCAAAAGCTTCTTTCCAAACATCTGGTTGTTGGTAGATCTCACGTGTTGTGATTTCTGCCCCCAACTCAAGCAATTCTTCTTTTGTATAATCTAGCATTGAGTTCCTCTAATCTATTATTATATTATTTTTTATTTAAAATATGGGAATGGGAGTAAGCCCCATTCCCATTTATATTCTATGAAATGTGTTCTAACAGTATTTCTGTTATTACACCTTATTCGTCTTCATCGTCATCGAAGCCAGCCAATAGATCATTAACTTTGACAATGCTCTCTGAAGCACGATTTTTATAATCTGCATCAGCGCCAGTTAGGCTTGCATTGATAAATTCAATCACCATTGGAAGATTCATTCCTGCATAAAGTTCGATGTCACGACCTTCCATAATCAAGCGGCTCACCACGTTACATGGTGTTCCACCAAGGAGGTCAGCAAAGACTAGGAAATCATCCAAACCTTCGACAGCAGCTTCAAATTTCGCAGTGAAATCTTCTGGTCCATCTTCTGGAAGAAGAGCTACCGCATGAATGTTATCCTGTGGACCCATAATCATTTCTGTGCTACCTTTTAGTTCTTCACAAAAACGTCCATGGCTCACTAAAATCAATGATTTACTCATAAATTATGCGCCCATTCCAAGTACAAATTTACCGATGAATGAAAGTCCAACTGCAAGAGCAATGATGATACCGATTGCTTTAGTTGAGTTCATACCTTTCTTACCAAGCAACCAGAAGATGAATGCTGTGAAGATTGCTGGAAGCAAGCGTGGGAAGATTGAGTTCAAGATATCTTGGAAGTCAATCATTTTCTCACCGATTGGCAATTTGTATGAAATTTCAAAGTTGATCATTGTTGCTACAAGAGCACCCATCATGAACACACCAAGTACAGATGCAGCTTCAATCAAAGCTGTCAAAGTGCTTTGCATGTTGTTGATAAGGTTAACCCCTTCTTTGTATGCAAATTCCAATTGTTTCCAACGGAAGATGTCATACGCTACTGCAACTGCGATCCAAAGGAAGATACCCCAAGGTTGACCAGCGATAGCCATTGTTGCAGCGATAGATCCCATGATAGCAGGTACAAGTGAACCAAAGATTGTATCTCCAAGAGGAGCGAATGGTCCCATCAAACCTGTCTTGATACCGTTAACCGCATCTTTTGAGCCAACGCCATCTTTTTCTTCCATAGCAAGGTCAAAACCAGCGATGATTGTGTGGAAGAATGGTGAAGTGTTGAAGAATTGAGTATGAACTTTCATCATTTCTTTCAACTCAGGAGTTCCATCTCCATACATTTTACGCAATTGTGGCAAGATCATGTAAAGGTAACCTGATGCTTGCATACGCTCGTAGTTCCATCCCAATTGGAAAGTGAACAAGCTACGTTTGTTAATTTGATTAAAATCTTCTTTTGTTAATTTGTAATTAGAATTCGTCATCTTCAATTTCCCCACTTTCTGATGGTGTAGAAGGTGCTGCTACAGCAACTTTTTGGCTGTTCTTGAAGTGAACAACTGCAAGGAAGATACCCACGATAGAGATACCGATCATAGACAATCCTTTGAAGTTGTTTGCAAAGCCAATTTTTTCAGCAACGTCAGCAGGAAGAGTGCCAATGATACCAGCAACTGCTCCACCAAGACCTGTTACGTATGAGTAAAGTACAGTCAACATAGCTGTCAAACCGAATCCCATAGCAAGGTAGTGAAGGTTACGTTTAACTGGAAGGTAACGAAGCAAGATAGCGAATCCAAGACCTGGAAGCATACGACCTGCAAGAGTCAAACCGTCTGCAACCCATTGGTATTCTTTAACAAGGTTTACAACACCTTGTACGAATTCTCCACCGAAAGCAAGCGCGAAGAATACTGGAAGGGCACGAGAAGCAGCCCATGGAAGCGCACCAAGAAGGTAGTTACGTTCGATAGCTTTATAGTCAAAGCGTTCGATCGCAGCATCAATACGGTGTGCGAAGAATGTAGTAGTCATACGACCAAGTACGTCGAAGTAAGTCAAAAGTGCCGCTACTGGTACAGCGATTGTAGTGATCGCAAGGTCAGTTTCGATACCTTGTGAAACTGAGAAAGCAGTCGCAAGAACCGCACCAGAAGTTGCGTCGATACGAGAAGCACCACCAAAGGTACCTACCCCAAGTACGAACAACTGCAAGCTACCACCGATAAACAAACCAGTTGTCAAATCTCCCATGATCAAACCAGTAATGAAACCAGCGAATACAGGGGAACCTGCAGAAGAAACGATCGTCAACTCATCACAGATTTGATAAGCTGAGTACAAAGTGAGAAGTAAAATTTGCCACCATTGTATCATAACAATGACCTCCTAAAAATTTTTTCCTATTTTAATAAGCTCAAAAAGTCTGAAACTGGATCATTTGGAACCATTTGAGCAGTAAGTTTAACACCTTTTTCCGCCAATTTGTGGAAATCTTCTACGTCTTTATCTACAACGTTGATTGAACGTGTGATAGAACGTGTTTCTGGTGTTTGAGACATATTACCAACATTGACTGCTTCAAGCGGTACCCCTGCTTCCACTAATCCAAGGAAGCGGTCTGGTTTACGAGCAACGATAAACAAACGTTGGCTATCATATTTTCCAGCAAGGATATTAGCTGCAGCTTTTTCAACTGGCAAAATACTAAGTTTTACACCTGGTGGTGTTGCAAGTTTCAATCCGCTCTTTTCAACGTCGTTATTAACAACTTCATTGTCAACGACCATGATACGTGAAACATTCAGTTTAGCAGACCAAAGGTTTGCTACTTGTCCGTGGATCAAACGTCCATCGATACGGCATCCTACAATTGTCATAAATTTTCCCCCTTTATATGTTTTAGTGTAGGTTTACGAGTTAAGTGTATGTGATCTTTATATTCCCCTTCAGTTTCAAAGATAATGATGCGGTTAGCACCTTCTTTGAGATAGCTGTGCGGAATATAAAGCGATAAGGTTGGACCAACATTCCAGAAACGACCTAGATGATGGCCATTGACATAGGCAATCCCTTTACCAAACTCAGATAGTTCTAAGTAGGTGTCCTTCGGAGCCTCAACTTCAAAGTCAAAGGCGTAAAAGGCAGGTTGTCCTTCTGTCCATCCTTTTGAGAAATCAATCTTTTCAGGATTATCTAGTGGAAGCGGATAGTGTTCCCAGTTCAGCATGAAGTGTAGATCTTTGCAGACACCTGTACGAATCCCTTTTCGTTGTGTATCTGCTAGGAACTTATGCCCGTAATTGACACGCCCCATATTTTCTACCAGAACATCAAAACGAGAGAGCGCTTTCTTTTCTCCTTGATAGAAGATGTCCTCACCAATTTCTGTCTGGTACTGAGTTGCGACCCATTTACCATCTACAAATAGCTGAGCTCTGTCTCGACCGTCAATGATACGGATACGTTCTTCTTCTGCATCCCAACTAGCTTCTGTACGATAGAGTAGGTAGCCGTAGCTTTGTCCCAACTCTTCCATTTTCTTAGGATAGAGACTCTCAATTGGACTTGTTAAGCTATCCAAGGTTTCAAAGAGAGAAACTTTCTCGACCAGTGGAATGTTTTCAACTTCCATGCTCTCTTTGTAAAGCGGTTCTAATTGTGGATACTCAGGATAGTAAGTCGCCATCATTTCCTTAACTGCCATGTATTTAGCAGTTGGATTGCCAGCTTCATTAAGGAGAGCGTCATAATCATAAGATGTTACTTGTGGTAAATCGATGGTTCCTCGAGCTGAACAACCATTCATAAAACCAAAGTTAGTTCCACCGTGGAACATATAAAGGTTGATAGAGCCTTGCTCTAGCACCTCATGTACGGCTTCTGCTAACTCCTCTGGCTCACGTGTGATGACTGGTTCTTTCCATCGGTTAAACCATCCATCCCAGAATTCCATACACATGAGTGGCCATTTCTTGTCATACTCATCAAAGAACTCTTGCATTTGCGAGAAGTTAAAGTTAGCTTTTGAACCAAAGTTCCCTGTCACAAAGAGATCATCTTCAATCAAGGTACCAGCTTTCAGAGTTGCTCGCCATGGACCATCAGATGTAAAGAGCGGACAAGTCACTGAACGTTCTTCCATCAATCGGCGAATCTCACGCAAGTAGGTCTTGTCCTCACCGTATGAACCGTACTCATTTTCAACCTGCATCATGAGGATGTTACCACCATTGTCCAACAATCTTGAAACAAGACGCGGAAGTAAATGATCGTAGTAACGTCCTACCATTTCAACAAAGGCTGGATCAGAAGAACGGATTCGCATGTCTTTAGTTAAAAGCCATGCTGGTAAACCACCAAATTCCCACTCTGAACAGATAAAGGGAGATGGTCGAACAATAGCATACAAGCCTAAGTCCTGAGCTGTCTGAAGAAATTTTTCAATATTAAGATTGCCTTCAAAATTGAAGTTTCCTTCAGTTGGCTCATGCAAATTCCAAGCGACGTAAGTTTCAACAGTGTTGAAGCCTAAAGCCTTGAGATTATACAATGAATGATACCAGTCTTCTTCAGGAATTCTAAAATAATGAATGGCACCAGATAAAATTTTGAATGGTTCCCCATCTAGGTAAAAATCATCCTCAATTTTAAACCTTGTCATTTTACCACCCCATACTTTTCGTTTGCGCTTTCATTTGTTGTTATATTAAATGATAAACTAATGAATCCATCTTGTCAATAGATTTTTCGAAAATTATTTAAAATTTTTCTTTTTTTTACTGAATTGTTTTCTAAAATTCTTGTAAAAAATTTTTTTCTTAAATATTTTCGTTCTAGATTGCATAAATGTATGAGTTTATAACCGTAAATAATATGTAAGTCAATCACTTAGCCTATTATTTTATTTTTTTTACATTATTTACTATCATTTCCAAACCATTTATGATAAAATCGAAGATGGAGAAGGAAAAAATGAGGTGAAAATATGGCAATTCCAAAGTATCAATATATCAAAGACGAATTGAAAAACAAAATCATTTCAGGTCAATTTGCAAGTGGCGACAAGTTCTACACTGAAGCAGAATTGATTGCAATGTATGACGTAAGTTCAATCACTGTTGTTCGCGCCTTAAACGACCTTGCTAAAGACGGTTATATTGTCCGCCAACAAGGAAAAGGAACCTTTGTGGCTCGCGCTCGCAAGCACAAACTCGTAGAATTTTCTGATGTAGAAATTTTTGAAACCAAGGACGATAAAGTCACTGTTCTTTCTATTGAACGCGGTAACGATCTTAACTACTTAGAAAAATTGGGATTGCGTGGCGATCAATTTTATTACAAAATCGAACGTATCCGTGAATCTAACGGTGTTACTTATATCTACCACACATCTTATATCCCTGAACAATACATCAATGCAAACTATCCAAATCTTGAATACTATAGTTCTATCTATAATCGTTTCAAATTGGACTACCACATTCACATGAACGACGAGCATTTTGAAGAAATCAATGAAATTGTATTTCCAACTCCAGAACATGCTGCTTCTATCCTAGGAATCGACTCTCAGTTCCCAACTGTTCTCCAAACCAAGACAACTAAACTTGAGTCAACTGGCCAAGTGTTGGAATACATTGAAACTTACAAACGTTCTGATTTCTATAAGATTAAATTTATCTCATGTGATCGCGATCACTAAACATTAAAAAGTCTGAGACAATCGTTTCAGGCTTTTCTGTTTTTCATTATAGCACGCTAGCTTTTAGTAGGAAATATCAAATGACTTTAAACTATAATTTGGAGAAATTTTACTAAAAACAGAGTAAAAATTGAAAAGCAGTTCAAATTAAATAACTTCTTATATTTTTTATAGGTATTTTATTAAAATACTTGACTTTACTAGATTCAGATAATACAATGAAATCAGTTTGTGAAAACGCTACCAAAACAATAAATTAGGAGGTTATTTAATGAAACCAGAAAATAAACAGCGTTTCTCTATTCGTAAATACGCAATCGGAGCAGCTTCTGTCTTGATCGGCTTTGCCTTTCATGCGCAAGCTGTTGCCGCTGATGGAGTCGTACCTACTACAACAGAGAATCAACCTACTATCCAAGCTACAGGTGAATCGTCTCCACAGGCTAGCGAAGAAAAACTTGAAACTAGTCCTACACCAGAAGCCGTAGCTCCTGCAGCTCCAGCAACACCTGTAGCAAACACTGAAGCACCAAAAGTTGAAGCTACTCCTGCACCTGTCGTAGAAAAAACTGTTGCAACCGAAGAAACTCCAGCAAAACCAGAAGTAACTGAAGAAGCTAAGCAGCCAGAACCAGAAAAGGTAGAAAACAAAGAAATTGCTAAAGTTGAAGCTCCTGCAGTCACCACAGAGAGAGCAACTCAAGTCAATGAAAAACTGGCTAAAAAGAAAATCGTTTCAATCGATGCAGGGCGTAAATACTTTTCTCCTGAACAACTGAAAGAAATCATCGACAAAGCCAAACACTATGGCTATACTGATCTTCATCTCCTAGTCGGAAATGATGGCTTGCGTTTTATGCTTGATGACATGTCTCTAACTGTAGGGGACAAAACTTATGCAAGCGATGATGTCAAACGCGCTGTTGAAAATGGAACCAATGCTTACTACAACGATCCAAACGGCAATCATCTAACTGAAAGCCAAATGACCGACTTGATTAACTATGCTAAGGATAAAGGTATTGGACTTATCCCATCTGTTAACAGTCCTGGCCACATGGACGCTATCCTTAATGCTATGAAAGAATTGGGTATTGAAAAGCCTAACTTTAACTATTTTGGTAAAGAATCAGCGCGTACTGTTGACCTTGACAATGAAAAAGCTGTTGCCTTCACAAAAGCTTTGATTGATAAGTATGCCGGCTACTTTGCTGGTAAGTCTGAAATCTTCAACATCGGTTTGGATGAGTACGCTAACGATGCTACGGATGCTAAAGGATGGAGCGTTCTTCAAGCCTATAAATGGTATCCAGAAGATGGATTCCCAGACAAGGGCTATGACAAATTCATCGCCTATGCTAATGACCTAGCTCGTATCGTCAAATCTCACGGTCTAAAACCAATGGCCTTCAACGACGGTATCTACTATAATAGCGATACAAGTTTTGGTACCTTTGACAAGGACATCATCGTCTCTATGTGGACTGGTGGCTGGGGCGGTTACGATGTCGCTTCTTCTAAATTACTAGCTGAAAAAGGACACGAAATCCTCAATACTAACGATGCTTGGTACTATGTTCTCGGCCGTAATGCTGACGGACAAGGTTGGTACAACCTTGATCAAGGATTGAACGGCATTAAGAGCACACCGATCACTTCTGTACCAAAAACAGAAGGAGCTGACGTTCCTATTATCGGTGGTATGGTAGCAGCTTGGGCTGATACTCCATCTGCTCGCTACTCTCCATCTCGTCTCTTCAAACTCATGCGTCAATTCGCAAACTCAAATGCTGAATATTTCGCTGCTGATTACGAGTCTGCTGAACAAGCTCTGAAAGAAGTTCCAACAGACCTTACTCGCTACACAGAAGAAAGTATTGCAGCCGTTAAAGAAGCTGAAAAAGCCATTCGTTCTCTTGATGGCAACCTCAGCCGTGCTGAACAAGATACTATTGACCAAGCTATCGCAAAACTCCAAGAAGCTGTTGCTAACTTGACCTTCACTCCAGAAGCTCAAAAAGAAGAAGATGCTAAACGCGAAGTTGAAAAACTAGCTAAAAATAAGGTTATCTCTATTGATGCTGGTCGTAAATACTTCACGCTAGACCAACTTAAACGAATCGTTGACAAAGCCAGCGAACTTGGATACTCTGACCTTCATCTCCTCCTTGGAAATGATGGACTTCGCTTCTTACTTGATGATATGAGTATCTCAGCAAACGGCAAGACTTATGCAAGCGACGATGTGAAAAATGCCATCATCGAAGGAACAAAATCTTACTACGATGATCCTAATGGAACTACTTTGAACCAAGCTGAAATCACTGAGCTTATCCAGTATGCTAAAAACAAAGGTATTGGACTAATCCCAGCTATCAATAGCCCAGGTCACATGGATGCTATGCTTGTCGCTATGGAAAAATTGGGCATCGCAAACCCTCAAGCTAACTTTGACAAGGTTTCAAAAACAACTATGGACCTTGAAAACGAAGAAGCAATGAACTTTACAAAAGCCCTTATTGGCAAGTACATGGACTTCTTTGCAGGCAAGACTAAGATCTTTAACTATGGTACAGATGAGTATGCCAATGACGCTACCAACGCTCAAGGTTGGTACTACCTCAAGTGGTATGGACTCTACGGTAAATTTGCTGAATACGCTAATAGTCTAGCTGCCATGGCTAAAGAAAAAGGTCTTCAACCAATGGCCTTTAACGACGGCTTCTACTATGAAGACAAGGATGATGTTGAATTTGATAAAGACGTTATCATCTCTTACTGGTCTAAAGGATGGTGGGGTTACAACCTTGCATCTCCTCAATATCTAGCAAGTAAGGGGTACAAATTCCTTAACACGAATGGAGATTGGTACTACATTCTCGGTCAAAAACCAGAAGATGGTGGTGGCTTCCTCAAGAAAGCTATTGAAAATACTGAAAAAACTCCATTTAACCAGCTGGCTTCAACTAAATATCCTGAAGTTGACCTACCTACTGTTGGTAGTATGTTAGCTATCTGGGCTGATAGACCAAGCGCAGAATACAAGGAAGAAGAAATCTTTGAACTCATGACTGCCTTTGCAGATCACAACAAAGACTACTTCCGTGCTGACTACAAAGCACTACGCGAAGAACTTGCTCAAATCCCTGAAAACTTAGAAGGATACAGTACAGAAAGTCTCAACGCTCTCAAGGCTGCTAAAGACGCTCTTAACTACAACCTCAATCGTAACAAACAAGCTGAATTGGACACACTTGTAGCTAATCTCAAAGCTGCTAGACTGGGTCTCAAACCAGCTGCAACTCACTCAGGAAGCCTTGATGAGAGTGAAACTGCTGCTACAGTTGAAAACCGACCAGAGCTTCTAGTTAAGACAGAAGAAATTCCGTTTGAGATTGTTAAGAAAGAAAATCCTAACCTACCAGCAGGAAAAGAGAAAGTCATCACTAAAGGTGTCAAAGGTGAACGGACTATCTATCTTTCAGTTGTGACTGAGAATGGCAAGCAAACAGAAACAGTTCTTGAAAGACAAGTAACGAAAGAAGCTGTTAATCAAGTTGTCGAAGTTGGAACATTAACAACTCATGTAGGAGACGAAAAAGGTCAAGCTCCTGTTGTAAATAAACCTCGTGTAGTCATCGAAGATGAAGAAATTCCATTTACAACCATCACTCGCGAGACTCCTTCACTACCTAAGGGACAAACTCGTCTAGTAACTGCAGGTATCAACGGTCGTCGTAGCCATTTCTACTCTGTGACTACTGCTGCTGATGGATCTGAAGTTAAAACATTGGTTACTAGTGTTGTCGCTCAAGAACCAGTCGCTCAAGTGATCGAAGTTGGTAACCCTATCACTCATCTTGGTGATGAACATGGTCAAGCAGCTATCGCTGAAGAAAAACCAAAACTAGAAATTCCAAGTGAACCAGCTCCAGCATCTGTTCCTGCTGAGGAAAACAAAACTCTTCCTCAAGGCCCAGCTCCTGTAGCAAAAGAAAATAAACTTCCTGAAACAGGAAGCCAAGGTTCAGAATGGTTGATTGCTACTGGTCTTATGACTGCTCTCACAGCTTACGGACTTAGCAAGAAAAAAGATTAAGCACAAATAAAAAGCGGGACAAAAGTCTCGCTTTTTATTGTGATTATTAGTCACCCAAACCGATGCGTTCGAAGATCTCATCCACACGTTTGGTATAGTAAGTTGGGTTAAAGATTTCGTCGATTTCTTCTTGAGTGAGGCGTGAAGTCACTTCTGGATCTGCTTCAAGAAGTGGTTTGAAGTCTACTTGGTTATCCCAAGATTGAGCTGTCTTAGGTTGAACAAGGTCGTAAGCTTGCTCACGCGTCATCCCTTTTTCAATCAAAGCAAGCATGGCACGTTGGCTGAAGATCAAACCAAATGTAGAGTTCATGTTGCGGATCATATTTTCTGGGAAGACTGTCAAGTTCTTAACGATGTTTCCGAAACGGTTAAGCATGTAGTCAATCAAAATGGTTGTATCTGGTGCGATGATGCGCTCTGCTGATGAGTGAGAGATATCACGTTCGTGCCAGAGAGCGACGTTCTCATAGGCTGTAATCATGTGACCACGGATCACACGCGCAAGACCTGTCATGTTTTCAGAACCGATAGGGTTACGTTTGTGAGGCATTGCTGAAGACCCTTTTTGCCCTTTGGCAAAGAACTCTTCCACTTCACGTTGTTCTGATTTTTGAAGACCACGAATCTCAGTCGCCATACGTTCGATAGAAGTTGCGATGCTGGCAAGAACTGCAAAGTACTCAGCGTGAAGGTCACGAGGAAGGACTTGTGTAGAGATTTCTTGAGCACGGATACCCAATTTGTCGCAGACGTATTTTTCAACGAATGGTGGTATGTTGGCAAAGTTACCAACCGCACCAGAGATCTTACCAGCCTCCACGCCAGCAGCTGCATGCTCGAAACGCTCGATGTTACGTTTCATTTCGCTGTACCAAGTTGCCAATTTAAGACCAAAAGTTGTCGGCTCAGCGTGCACACCATGGGTACGCCCCATCATGATAGTGAACTTGTGTTCTTTCGCTTTGTCAGCGATGATATTGAGGAAGTTTTCAAGGTCACGACGAATGATGTCGTTGGCCTGCTTGTAAAGGTAACCGTAGGCAGTATCGACTACGTCAGTAGAAGTCAAACCATAGTGGACCCACTTACGCTCTTCACCAAGCGTCTCAGAAACCGCACGCGTGAAAGCCACCACATCGTGACGAGTCTCCTGCTCAATTTCCAAAATACGGTCGATGTCAAAGTCCGCTTTTTCACGGATCAAAGCCACATCTTCCTTAGGGATTTCCCCCAACTCAGCCCATGCTTCATCAGCCAAGATTTCCACCTCAAGCCAAGCACGGTATTTATTTTCTTCAGTCCAAATGTTCGCCATCTCAGGGCGAGAGTAACGTTCGATCATTGTTAGTTAGTTCTCCTTAATTAATTCTTTTACAATATATCCTTCTTCTAAAGCTTTTTCTGTAGCAGTCCTATATTTTTCTATATCATTATCTTTATTTATATTCTTTTTTTCAAAATATTTTTCCAATTCTTTATAGGAATCTGTTCCTTCTTTAAATTCACTATTAAAGCATTGAGGCTCACCATCTTCCCTTTTCGCAATTGAGATTGTCTCCGTTTCAAATTCTCCAAAGAATGATTTATATGTAATTTTGAGTTTCAAATTTTTTAGTTCTCCATGACTCACCCCTTGAACTTTAATATAAAACACACTATTTTCACCTTTATTGATGATCTTTTCTCTAAATGTTTTGTCCTTGTCTAGTATTTTTCCATCAATTTCTGCTTTTACATCCGTAATGAAAGCAAGTCCCAAACCTACATTCTCTACATCTAGAGGAAAAATCACACAATGCTTATCAGAACTATCAAAGTTACAGATTTCATAGTCCAAAACTGCCGTCCTTTGCCTCTGATCAATAATTCGATATGGGTAAACACCTAGCGAAATACGATACCTTAAGTAAGGTCTATGACTATTTAGTAAATCAACTTTTGACTGTTTTTTCTGAACAGCTAATGTCCAATAGATACCTAAAATAGTCACAACTGCACCAATTAATGCACTTATAAGATTTGACCAGAACTCACTATTTAATACACTTATCAGATTCGACAAAATTTCACCATTTAATATATATGTTTTTAAACTATAAATTTTGATATCGATACAAAACAAGCGATACAATATAAAAAGTACGATTAATCTATTAAACCAAGTATCTTTTTTACTCATTTCCTCCTCTAACCTCTTCAATCAATCCCTTTCCCAAACTCCTCAACCTTATACGGTTCATCACTAAACAAAATCACATGTCCCATTTTGCGATTGTGCTTTTTCTCGTTAATAATACATATGCAAATAGTCATTTGAAATTCCTGAAAAAATCTCCCTACCAAGTATCATTACAATTTCTACAATAAAAGGCCTTTCTATCCCTCATTTTATGACAACATGGACATTCCACTAAGTCATCCTCACCTGTTGCATAAAGTGTTCGGTGCGCACACTTTGAGCAGTAGAATGTATCACCTTCATCCCACAATCGATTACTATCAGTATTACCACAGTTTGCACATTTCATAGTACTATACCTCAATTCATTAATACTCCTAAAAATTCTACTTTTCGACACAAACTGAAAAATGTATGACTTCCTACACAGAGTGGGTGAGATTCATAAATTAAAAATCAATCCCTTTCCCAAACTCCTCAACCTTATTCGGTTCATCACTAAACAAAGTTACATGTCCCATCTTGCGGTTGTGCTTCGCTTCTATTTTACCATATAAATGGAGGTGGGCGCTTGGATTTTCTGTCACATATTTTTCAGCAGCCTCGACGTGTTGGCCGAGAACATTGAGCATAACAGCAGGAGCATGAAGGTGAATTGCTGGGAGTGGTGCTCCGAGAACGCCCAAGATATGGGTATCAAACTGGGAGAAGTCACAAGCTTCAATCGAGTAATGGCCTGAATTGTGTGGACGTGGCGCGATTTCGTTGACAATGATGTCATCAGCTGTCGCAAACATTTCCACGCAAAGGGTTCCAGAAAGGTTTAGTTGTTCAGCAATTCGCACAGCCATAGCTTTGGCTTTTTCAGCTAGACTTTCAGAAATGCGAGCAGGTACAATGGTTTTTGAGAGGATGTTGTTGCGGTGGATATTTTCCTGAACTGGGAAAACCGTCACGTCCTTGCCATTTCCTGATACAATGACAGAAATTTCAAGGTCAAAATTGACGAATTCTTCCAAGACGCAGCCTGCTGAATCTGCTAGTGAATAAGCTTCTTCCAAGTCTGCTTCTGAACGAATAACCTTTTGTCCATGCCCATCATAGCCACCGGTCGCCGTCTTGAGGACATAGTTTTTCGATAGGTCAATATCTGCCAAGTCTTGACTTGAGGTCACAACCTTGTAAGGTGCAACGGTGACTTGAGCCTTGTTTGCGAGAAAGTCCTTTTCAAAAATGCGATTTTGAGAAATGCGGAGCAAGTCCGTTCCTTGAGGGAGTTGCCCATCCTTGATAACAGCATCCAAACCGTCGGCATCCACATTTTCAAACTCATAAGTGAGGACATCGCAACGCTCCGCCAACTGGCGAAGAGCGTCCACATCATTATAAGGAGCCACGATAATCTCCGCCACGCGAGAGGCCGGACAATCCACTGCAGGATCCAGCGCGATAACCTTGTGACCCATGTAGATAGCAGAAATGGCCATCATCTGACCGAGCTGGCCACCACCGATAATTCCAATGGTTTTAGTTGAGCTCATTTGTAGACTCCTCTGCGATTTTTCCTTGCTCTTCTGCGAAATCTGCCAAAGCTGTCGCAATGGCCTGGTCCTCTACTGACAGGAGACGGAGGGCAAAAAGGGCAGCATTAGTAGCACCCGCTTCACCAATAGCCATAGTTGCGACAGGCACACCACCTGGCATCTGTACGATAGAATAGAGCGAGTCCACGCCACTAAGGGCACGTGATTTGACAGGCACCCCGATGACTGGAAGGGTTGTTTTTGCAGCAACCATCCCTGGCAAGTGGGCAGCGCCACCCGCACCAGCGATGATGACTTTAATGCCACGACTACGTGCTTCTTCCGCATGTTTGAACATGAGGTCTGGTGTACGGTGTGCGGAAACAACTTTCTTTTCGTAGGCTACACCGAAGCGGTCTAGGACTTCTGCTGTTTTTTGCATGGTTGTCCAGTCGGACTTTGAGCCCATGATGATGGAAATTACTGGTTTCATAGTTAATAATATCCTTTTCTTTTTTGATAATGGTCTTAGGTGGTGGGGACGGAAGCAAACCTTCGGTTTCATTCCTAAACTTTGAGCCCAAGTCTCAAAGTTTCCCCCGACCAGAACAGATGCTGTTCTGGTCTTTTCACCACGGCGACCAATATCGTGTTTGGCTCGCTTTCGCTCGCCATTGTCAAATATAGTATCTGTTAATCTTTTAACGCTTTGCTTCCAATGTCATTTCGATAGAAGAGGCCTTCTGTTTTTTGTTGGGAGAGTTCTTGGTAGATGATATTTTGGCCGTCTTTGACGGTGTCTGCTGTTGTGACGAGCATATAGACGCGTCCGCCGTTTGAGAGGAGGTCTTGACCATTTTCAGCGAATTTAGCACCAGCATAGTAAGTGATGATGTCGCCCTCTGTCTTGGCTGGAAGTTTGACACCCTTCTCATAAGCAAGTGGATAGCCATTTGAAGCTACAACCACGCCTAGTGTCACCCCCTTGTCCGTCCAAGTGATGGCTGGCTTTTTGCCATCCAAAATGTCAGTGATGTTTTCTGCAAAGTCAGATGTCAAACGAGGTAAGATTATTTGCGTTTCAGGATCGCCAAAACGAGAGTTGAACTCGATGACTTTCGGTCCATCAGCTGTCAAGATTAGCCCCGCATAAAGGACACCAAGGTAAGGACGTCCTTCTTTAATCATACCTTCAAGAACTGGCTTGACAATAGTGTCAACCGCTGTGTCAACCACGCTCTGTGGCAAGTGAGGAACTGGCGCATAGGCACCCATCCCACCAGTGTTAGGACCTTTATCACCATCATAAGCACGTTTGTGGTCCTGAGCCGTTGGCATAATGTAGAACTTGTCACCATTGACAAAGGCAAAGAGAGAGAACTCTTCCCCGTCAAGGAATTCCTCGATGACCACACGCGCACCAGAGTCCCCAAATTTATTGTCCAAAAGCATCTCGTGAGCAGCTTCGACCGCTTGCTCAACCGTTTCAGCAACAACGACACCTTTCCCAAGCGCCAATCCGTCTGCCTTGACGACGATTGGAGCGCCTTTCTCCTCGATATAAACTTTGGCTTCCTCGAAATCTGAAAATGTGGCATAGGCTGCTGTCGGAACGTCGTATTTGACCATGATTTCCTTGGCAAAATCCTTGGACCACTCCAGCTCAGCCGCAGCCTTTGTCGGACCAAAGGCTTTGAGACCAGCTGCATTGAAATCATCCACGATACCAGCTGCAAGGGCATCATCTGGACCGATAAAGGTCCAAGCAATATCGTTGACTTTTGCGAAGTCAATCAGCTTAGAATGTTCGGAAATAGAGATATTTACCAAATCAAGTCCATCTAAGGTCATCCCGTCATTCCCAGGAGCCACAAAAACTTGCTCAACGTCTTTAGACTTCAACAACTTTTTGGCAATCGCGTGCTCACGACCACCTGAGCCAACAACTAACAGTTTCATCTCTCAACCTCTTTTGCGAATTATTTACTAACATTATATCATAAACGTTCGTTTTAATCTTGTTTCGTTAAGCTTTTTTAAGCAAAAAAGGAAAGAAACTGTTTTCTTCCCTTTCGTTTTCTTAATGTCTAAAATGTCTTACTCCTGTGAAGACCATAGTCAAGCCGTATTTATCAGCAGCTTCGATAGACTCTTGGTCACGGACTGATCCACCCGGTTGGATGATCGCTTTAATACCTGCTTTGGCGATTTCTTCCACATTATCTGCAAATGGGAAGAAGGCATCTGAAGCAAGAACAGCGCCGTCAAGGCGGTCTTTAGCTTGGTCAATAGCGATGCGGACGGAAGCCACACGGTTGGTTTGACCTGGGCCAACACCAAGTGTCATGTGGTCATTAGTCACGATGATCCCGTTTGATTTGACGTACTTGATAGCTTTCCAAGCAAACTCAAGAGCTGTCGCTTCTGTCTCAGTTGGTTGACGTTTGGTCACCACTTGCCAGTCAGCTGGACTTTCTTTGACCACGTCTTGGTTTTGAACGAGGAGACCACCAACAACACCTGTGTATTCTGCTTCTGCTTCGCTAGCGTCTTGAGCATCAAATGGCAAGGCTAGGATGCGCAAGTTTTTCTTCTTAGTTGTCAAGATTTCAAGCGCTTCATCTGTATAGCTTGGCGCAATGATGATTTCAAGGAAAACACCGTGCATTTTTTGTGCTGTCGCAGCATCCACTTCACGGTTGAGAACGACAATACCACCGAAGATAGAAACTGGGTCAGACTCATAAGCGTAGTCCCAAGCAGTTTCGATATCATCAGCTTGACCGATCCCACATGGGTTCATGTGTTTGAGAGCCACAACTGTTGGACGATCTTTGAAATCACGAATGATACGGATAGCGGCATCAGCATCACGGATATTGTTGAATGACAATTCTTTACCGTTAAGCTGTTTAGCTGAAGCAATTGAGTAAGCTGTTGGCAAACCTTTTTGATAGAAGTCTGCGTCTTGTTGAGGGTTTTCACCGTAACGCATTGGTTGCTTAAGGTCATAGGTCAAAGTGAGTTTTTCAGGTTTGCTTTCACCCACTTGAGCTGTGAAGTATTCTGCAATCAAGGCATCGTAAGCCGCTGTGTGACGGAATACTTTTGCTGCCAAACGTTGGCGAGTTTCGTAAGAGGTTTCACCGTTTGCTGCCAATTCGTCCAAAACTACAGCGTAGTCAGCAGGATCTACCACAACTGTGACGCTAGCGTGGTTCTTCGCTGCAGAACGAAGCATAGATGGACCACCGATATCGATGTTTTCAACTGCATCAGCGTAAGTCACGTCTGGTTTAAGAATCGTTTCCTTGAATGGGTAAAGGTTGACCACAACAAGGTCGATCAATTCAATCTTGTTGTCCTTAGCAGCCTCTAGGTGACTATCGAGATCACGACGAGCAAGAAGACCACCGTGGATATTTGGGTGAAGGGTCTTCACACGACCATCCATCATCTCTGGGAAACCAGTCACATCGTCGATAGCAATGGTATCAACACCAGCATTATCAAGGGCAACCTTGGTCCCACCTGTCGAGATGAGATCCCAACCAAGTTTTTTAAGTTCTTGGGCAAATTCAACGATGCCCGCTTTGTCTGAGACGCTGATTAAGGCCTTTTTCGTCATTCTATTCCTCTTTCTTTAGATCCAAGCGCATAGCGACTTCGTTATTTTCTTCTATAAATTCTGTTTCCTGAAAACCCAAACTAGTCAGTAGGTGCTTCATTTTTTCATTTCCAACCACATAATCTGCGATAATATGATTGCAAGTGCTATCCATCTGAGCCTTTTTGATCAAAACTTCCAAGGCTTTTCGTCCATAACCTCTTCCTTGGTACTGCTGGCCAATCATTATCCTCCAGATGAAGTATTCCGCTTCATCCTTATCTATTTCCAACAGGAGAAAACCAACTACAAGCTTATTCCAATAGATTGCCATTGGAAACACATCCCCATTCTCTCGGTAGAGCCATGCGTCAGCTAAAGAGCGTACATTTGGAGCCACGAAACGTGCTCGTTCATCAGCTTCAGATATTTTCAAATCCAGCACTGCCTGAAAACTGTTCTCATCTACTAATTTTATCTCAATCATTTTTTCTCCTAGCAATATTGCAAAATCAAAACTTGATTTACTTCTTATCTACTCCCCACTCCCAAACTATCCAAGACTTCTGGATAAAGTTTGTACTCTGTTTCGTGGATTCGAGTCTCGAAAGTATCAAGGGTATCCCCTTCAAGGCGTGGCACACGGACTTGTTTGATGACCTTACCGGTGTCCACACCCGAATCAACCCAGTGAATAGTCACACCAGACTGCTCAACCCCAGCCTTCCAAGCGTCCTCAATACCATGAGCACCTGGAAATTCAGGAAGATAAGCCGGGTGAATATTAATGATACGGCCTTCATAAGTTGCTAGCAAGGTTGGACCGACGATTTTCATGTAGCCTGCAAGACAAACCAAGTCAATCTGGTGTTCATCCAAGAGTTCGACGATAGCTCCTTCATAGTCTGCCTTGTTCTCAAACTCTTTGAGTTCAAAAGCGTAGGATAATACCCCTAGCTTTTCGGCACGTTCTAAGACATAGGCATCCCGGTGATCTGAAAAGACAAATTCTACTGGAAATTGTTCCGCAATCACCTGAAAGTTTGAGCCGTTACCAGAGGCAAAAACAGCAATTTTTTTAGCCATTATTTAATCACCACACTTGCATCTGTCTTCTTCACAATACGACCGATTTCATAAACTGGTTCGTCAAGAAGTTCTTTGACACATTCCACATTTTCTGGTTTTACCGCTAGCATGAGACCAATCCCCATGTTGAAGATTTCAAACATTTCTTCGTGTTTGATTTGGCCATATTTTTCAAGAGCTTTGAAAATTGGAAGGACTGGCACTTTGCTTTCGTCAATTTCAGCAGCCAAATCATCTGAGAACATCCGTGGTACATTTTCGATGAAACCACCACCTGTGATGTGGGCAATACCATTCACCAATTCTTCTTTGATGAGTGGCAAAACAGCCTTGACGTAGATACGTGTTGGTTCCAAAAGAACGTCTTTAAGTTTCTTCCCTTCCAATTCTGGGAGGACTTCTTCACCTGTGTAATCAGCAAAGACACGACGAACAAGTGAGTAACCATTTGAGTGGATACCGCTTGAAGCAAGCCCAAGAATCACATCCCCTTCAGCTACTTTTGAACCGTCGATGATTTGAGATTTTTCTGCCACACCTACTGCGAAACCAGCCAAGTCATAGTCGTCTTCACCATACATACCAGGCATTTCAGCAGTTTCCCCACCGATGAGGGCCGCACCTGCTTGTACACAACCTTCAGCCACACCCGCAACAACTTGTTCTAGTTTAGCTGGTTCATTTTTACCTGTTGCAATATAGTCAAGGAAGTAAAGAGGCTCAGCACCTGCAGCGATGATATCGTTGACACACATAGCCACACAATCTTGTCCGATGGTATCGTGTTTGTCATACTTGATAGCCAGCATTAACTTAGTACCAACACCATCTGTACCCGAGATCAAAACTGGCTCTTTGACACCTGTTTTTGAAAGGTCGAACATGCCACCAAAACCACCAAGAGCTCCCATGACACCTGCACGCTCCGTACGTGCCACGTGTTTTTTGATCCGTTCAACAACTTCATAACCCGCTTCAACGTCCACACCTGATTGGGCATAAGCATTTTTATTTGTCATTTGTTTATTCCTTTTCCTTTCCTTCAATGGGGAATTTTATTTGTAAAAACTCGTTTTTTCTTCCAAACTTCTACGATATTCTTCTTCATAATCATAGAGAGGAGTTGGATAGTTCCCATCAAAGTAAGCCACACAGAGACCGCCATTTGGCGCATCTGTTTCAATCCCAATAGAGTCAATCAATCCATCAATAGAAAGATAAGTCAGACTATCCGCACCAATGATTTGGCAAGTTTCCTCAACGGTATGATTAGCCGCAATCAACTCCTGACGTGTCTGGATATCAATTCCGTAGAAACATGGATAGGCAAGAGCAGGACTCCCAATGGCAACGTGAACTTCTGATGCCCCCGCTTCTTTCAAGAGTTGGACAATACGACGTGATGTTGTTCCACGTACAATGGAGTCATCAATCATGACCACACGTTTGCCTTTCACAACACCAGATACAGCAGAGAGCTTCATTCGCACTCCTTGTTCCCGTAATTCTTGAGTCGGCTGGATAAAGGTCCGTTGCGTATATTGGTTCTTGATGAGCCCCATTTCATTTGGCAGACCTGATTCTTCGGCAAAGCCCATTGCTGCACTGAGTGAGGAATTTGGTACCCCAACTACAATATCAGCTTCGTGCTTGAACTCACGTGCTAATTGAGCTCCCATTCTCTTACGAGCTGTATGGACATTGACACCGTGGATGTTAGAGTCGGGACGGGCAAAGTAGATGTACTCCATGGAACAGATTGCCAGCTGAGTATCGTTTGTATAGCTGTCATACTGGATGCCATTGTCATCAATAATGACAATCTCACCTGGTTTCACATCGCGAATCCACTCAGCACCGATGACTTCAAAGGCACAGGTTTCAGAGGAAACCACAACTGCTCCATTGGCCATTTTCCCGATTGACAGAGGACGGAAGCCGTTTGGATCAAGCGCTGCAATTAGCTTATCTTCAAACATCAAGAGATAAGCAAAACCACCTTTAACAAGACTGAGTGCTTCCTTGATCTTGCCCATCAGGTTTGGATTGTGGCTACGACGAATCAAGTGAGCCAAGATTTCTGAATCAGAGGTTGAACTGAAGATTGCCCCTCTTTGTTCCAATTCTTGCTTGAGTGATTCTGCATTAGTCAAATTCCCATTATGAGCCAAACCAAACTGCATATCGTGAAAGCGGAAGAGGAAAGGTTGGATATTATCTACAGAAGCTTCTCCCGCAGTCGCATAACGCACATGTCCAATCGCTCCGGTTCCTGTCAATTTATCCAAATTAGCAGGATTTTTGAAGACTTCTGATAAAAGTCCCATATCACGATGACGCTTCAATTTCCCTTGGTCATTGGAGAGGATTCCTGCCCCCTCCTGACCACGGTGCTGAAGACTATGGAGTCCAAAATAGGTCAATTTGGCAGCGTCTGGGTGACCCCAGATACCAAAAACACCACATTCCTCATTAAGAGATTTTACTTCGTATGTCATTTTATATACCTAATTTTTATTTGTGTATCATTCCTTCAGTAGTACTACAGCGGAATGATACGGTAGAAGCTCGTTTCACTCGCAACAACAAATCATTTACAATTATCGCAAGTTAGATCTACTTAATTTTACATTTACTGATAGTTATCTATTAGAAAATCTGCAAAGCCTATTTCCCAGTAAAGTATTTAACCGCTGATGCAAAGAGGTGTTGGTCTTTATTTCCTGGAATATTTTGGAAGAGACCGTCTTCGAAACGTTCTGAGTGACCCATTTTACCAATGATTTGACCATTCTTGCTAGTGATCCCTTCGATAGCATTCACAGATCCGTTAGGATTGTATTGTGAATCCATGCTTGGTTTGCCGTCGAAGTCAACGTATTGGGTAAAGATTTGACCATTGTCACGAAGCTCCGCAAATTCCTCAGCAGTCACAACAAATTTACCTTCACCGTGCGATACTGGGATGGCATGGATGTCACCAACTTCCACTCCAACAAGCCATGGTGAGTTGGTATTGGCAATACGTGTTTCAACCATCTTCGCCACGTGCTGGTTGGCATCATTGTAGAAGAGGGTTGGACTCGTACTGCTTGCATCTTCAAAGTTACCATATGGAAGAAGACCTGATTTAACAAGGGCTTGGAATCCGTTACAGATACCAATGATTAAACCACCACGTTCGATGAAACTATCAATGGCTACACGTACTTTTTCATTGAGCAAGATGTTAACGATAAATTTAGCAGATCCATCTGGTTCATCCGCTGCTGAGAAACCACCTGCAAAGAAGATAATGTTAGCTTTTTCGATATTGTCAACCATGGTGTCAACAGACTTGACAATCGCTTCTTCGTTCAATGTTACAAATGGTACCAAGTTGACTTTTGCACCTTCTTTTTCAAAAGCCTTAGCTGAATCGTACTCAGAGTTCGTACCTGGGAATACTGGGATATAAACCACTGGTGTCTCAACTGTTTCTTTAGCTTTGATCACAGCGTTTGATGCTACAGCAGGTACTTCTTCCAACTCAGTTGCTTGTGCAAATTCTGTTGGGTAAACCTCTTCCAATTTACCTTGGAAGGCACTGTCAAGTTTGTGTCCATCAAGCGTTACACCATTGACAGTAAGTGTAAAGTCCGCTACTGTTTGTCCGATCTTGGCAACACCTGCAATTTCTTCAGGAGATGTGAAGACGAATCCACCCAATTGAGCTGTTAAGGCAGTCTCAAGATTTTCAAGGGTTACAGTAGCACCAATATGGTTACCAAATGTTGCAAGGGCAAGAGCTTCAACCACACCACCATATTTGACAGCTGATGCAGATGTGACTTTATGGTCAGCTTGGATGGCTTCAAATTGAGCAAAGTTAGACTTGATAAGATCGAAGTCAATTTCTTGTGCCAAAGCTTGACCAGGAATGTAGTAAATATTTTCACCAGCAGCTTTGAATTCTGGAGAAAGGACCTTACGGCTATCTGCTGTTGTCACACCAAAAGCAACCAAGGTTGGTGGTACTGTCAATTCTTCAAAGGTACCAGACATAGAGTCTTTACCACCGATAGATGGTAAACCAAGTTGAATCTGAGCTTCGATTGATCCAAGGAGAGCAGCTACTGGTTGACCAAAACGCTCTGCTTGTTTATCCATACGCTCGAAGTACTCTTGGTAAGAGAAGCGAGCCTTAGACCAGTTTGCACCAGCAGCAACCAAACGAGCTGTTGCTTCGATGACTGCATAGGCAGCACCATGATATGGAGACCATTCTGCTACATAAGGGTTGAATCCTTGTGCCATGACTGAAGCCGTATGCGTTACACCATGTTGGACTGGCAATTTCTGTACAGAAGCTTCCGTTGGTGTAATTTGGTAGCGACCACCGAGTGGGTGATTGACTGTTGAACGACCAACTGAGCTATCAAAGATGGTTTGTAACCCTTTTTGACTGGCATGGTTAAGGTCAGCCAAGACTTCAAGAGTATCAGCTTCAAGGGTTTCAGCAGATGTTTGACGTTCTTCTGGAAGCTTGACATCCTTGTCAACCACCTTAGCGTCTACAACTACGCGCACACCGTTTATATCAAGGAAACGACGTTCCAAATTAACGATAGTTTCACCATTCCAGTGCATGACAAGATTTGGTTTTTCAGTCACTGTCGCAACGACAACAGCATCAATATTTTCTTTGTTACATGCTGCAATAAAGGCAGCTACATCTTCTGGACGAACCACTACAGCCATACGCTCTTGAGATTCAGAGATAGCAATTTCTGTACCGTTTAATCCTTGGTATTTCAATGGCACTTTGTCTAGATCAATTTCAAGACCATCTGCCAATTCACCGATAGCCACACAGACACCACCAGCACCAAAGTCATTTGATTTCTTGATAAGACGTGTCACATCCCCATTACGGAAAAGACGTTGAATCTTACGTTCTTCGATGGCATTCCCTTTTTGGACCTCAGCACCAGCTGTTTCAACAGATTCAACGGTTTGAACCTTAGAAGAACCTGTCGCACCACCGACACCGTCACGTCCAGTCTTACCACCGAGCAAGATAATCACATCGCCAGCTTCAGGCTTTTCACGGACAACATTTTCCTTAGGAGCCGCACCGACAACTGCACCTAGCTCCATACGCTTAGCAACGAAACCTGGGTGGAAGTATTCACGAACGTAAGTTGTTGCAAGACCAATTTGGTTACCATATGAAGAATAACCGTGAGCCGCTGTTTTAGAAATCACTTGTTGTGGCAATTTACCAGCACGAGTTTCAGCAATTGGTGTTGTAATATCACCAGCACCTGAGATACGCATGGCTTGGTAAACATATGATCGACCTGACAATGGGTCACGAATGGCACCACCGATACAAGTAGCCGCTCCACCAAACGGTTCAATCTCCGTTGGGTGGTTATGAGTTTCGTTTTTGAACATGAGAAGCCATGGTTCTTTGACACCATTAACATCCACTTCAATTTCAACAGAGCAGGCATTGATTTCATCAGACACTTCCATATCATCCAAACGGCCATTGGCACGCTCATAACGACCAAAAATAGTCGCCATATCCATCAAGGTCTGAGGTTTTTCCGTACGTCCCAACTCATCACGCATGGCGATATATTTGTCATAAGTCGCTTGCAATTGTTTTTGGAATTTAGAAGCTGAGAAGTCAATATTCTTCAATTCAGTCTCGAAAGTTGTGTGACGACAGTGGTCAGACCAGTAAGTATCCAACACCTTCAACTCAGTCTCAGTTGGCACACGACCAATAGACTTGAAGTAATCTTGAATGAATAGAAGGTCATCCACTTCCATTGCCAATCCTTGCTCTGCCTTATACTGTGCAAAATCTTCTGCTGTATAAGTTTTAAAGAAATCCAAGTTTGGAATGGTCTTGTCAGACTCAGAGAAATCCTGTTTCGCAATACCAACAGTGATGTCTTTGAAACGAGAATCCACTGGGTTCAAGAGGTAATTTTTGACAGCTTCCAACTCATTTGCATCAATATCCTTGTTAACTAAGTAAAGTTGCGCTGTGTTCACTGTTACATCATTTGAGCTACCAAGCAACAGCAAAGCTTCTTGTGAAGATGCCGCACGTTGGTCAAATTGACCAGGCAAACTTTCGATAGCAAAGAAAGCATACTTCTCAAGATCGGCCTTCACTTCAGCTTCATCCAAAACAGTATCGGTCACTTGTTCAGAGAAGATATGTTTTTCCGCACGCGCAAACAAGTCCTCTGCCAAACCAAAAACATCGTAAACCTGAACAATACGAAGATCATTCAAGGTTTTCAACTGAAGATTATGCTGCAATTCTTTTACTAAAGAGTCCGATTTCACACGAAAATCAGCTTTTTTCTCAACGAAAATACGTTTATCCATTTTATTTCCTTTATTTCTATTCAAATAGGTTATCGAAGACGAAGGTTTTCCGTTTCAAACAAGTTACTTCAAACCCTGCAATTTTTCTAAAACGACCTTGTAAACATCCGTTAAACTGCCCAAATCTCTACGAAAAACATCTTTATCCATGTGATGACCTTCCGCATCCCAAAGACGGCAGTTATCTGGTGAGAATTCGTCTGCCAAGATAATCTTGCCATCCTTATCAAAACCAAATTCCAATTTGAAGTCAATCAAGCGAAGACCAATTTGTGCAAACCAATCTTTCAACAATTCATTGATATGACGTGTTTCTTCCTTGATATAAGCAATTTGCTCATCATTGGCAATATCCAAAAACTTCACATGCTCATCATTGATGAATGGATCATCCAAATCATCGTTTTTGTAGTAAAATTCAACGATTGGAGTCTCCAAGTCCAAACCTTCTTCAACGCCAAAACGTTTAGAAAAAGAACCCGCAGTCACGTTACGAAGAACAACCTCCAAAGGAATGATTGTCACTTTCTTGTTGAGTTGTTCTGTGTCAGAAATACGTTCGATAAAGTGTGTCGCCACACCAGCAGCATTCAATTTTTCAAAAATAAGAGACGAAATCTGATTATTCAGCACACCTTTACCCTCAATGGTCTCTTTGCGAGCTCCATTCAGCATAGTGGCCTGGTCCTTGTAGACCGACTTAATCACATTTTCGTCTTCTGTACTATAGATATCTTTAGCTTTTCCCGTATAAATAAGTTTACTGGACATTTTCTTGTTCGCCTTTCGCATTACTTTACATCATTTTAACACAACATACACTAAAAATCAAATATTTCACGAACTATATTTGATGTCACATCTGAAAAAGTACAGAAAAATCGCAAACGAATTTTCATTTGCGATTTTCTAAGATTGATTTGAGTTAAAATGAGAACTTTATTCTTGTTTCAAAAAACGATCAAGATAGTAGCGTAAAAAACTCTTCCTACCTGTAATCATAGTCAAACGACCTTCAAGTCCATAACGAAGTTTTTCTGCTTGTTCAGCATTCAAATCCGTCTCTGCCTCTAATTTAAAGAAATTACCCTTTTCTGTCTGAGTCGCACTGGTATCGATATTCGTAATCTTGGAGGTCAATACTAGCTGCTTATTCGCATCCGTTACCGTTGTAAATCGTACCTCATTTCCATGCTTGAGACCAGCCACTTCCTTAGAACTGATATAGGCTGTTAGTTTTGCCTTCCTCTCTCTAGCCAACTGCGGAAAAAGGTGAGCGAGGATAGTTCCTTCTGGAATAATGGTAGATCGACTATGCTCAAGATTCAAATGTAGAACACCATCTTCTGTTGCTGTAATTTTCCCCTTCTCTAAAAGATTTCCTTGAATCTTTTTCCCTGACTCCGCTTCAAGAATTTTCTGATCCAAGAGCGTTAATTCCTGACCTACCTTGGCTAGTTGTTGAGATTTTAATGACTCCAACTGACTTCCTAATCCAGATGCATAAGCTTGCTGGGCTCCTGAACCTGCATACTGTACTCGATAACCTGCAAGAGTTGACTCCAACTGAGTGATTTGAGCATCTAGCTGAGATAAGGCCTGCTGTTTGGTTTCCGATCCTTGCTCCTTTGTCGACTGATAAATAGCATAAGCTGGATGATCACTCTCTAAGTGTCCATCACCCTGAATAGCAGACTTGGCTTGCTGATATTCTTTAATTTTGGACTGGGTTTCACCGATGAGATTGCCTAACTCTGCCTGACTACCACTGGCTGCTGCATTTTGAGATGATATACTAGCATTTTGTTGCTCAACCTGACTCCGCAGACTAGCAGCTTGATTTAGATAATCTAAAAAACTATGCTGATAGCCAAATTTATCTGCTTCTGGAAATTGATCACTTCCTGCTTGAAGGCTTGTTTTTAAATACTCCAGTTGGACCTTCTGATCCTTGAGCATTTCCAACTGACTAGCATAATTCTCAGCCTGCACGGCTTCTGCTCCCTCTTGGTATTGAACGAGAAGATCCCCTTGCTTGACAAACTTATTTTCAGCCAAATGATTCGCCACAATCTTACTATTACTACTAGACTGAATGGTAGCAATGATACGAGCAGGTTCTACCGTAGCTCCAGCTGTCAAGCTTATCTCCTTTTGGGCAAAGATTGAAAAAACGATCAGGAACAAAAACAAGATAAAACTTGGAAAAATCACATAACTAGAAAAATTATGGTAACGACGATTGTAAAACTCAGCACTTTCTAAAAATTCTGATTGCATCTTTTCTCCTCTCTAACTATTCACCAAGTGGGCATAAAAACCACCCTGAGCCAACAAATCTGCATGTGTTCCTTCTTCAACAATCTTGCCCTGATCCAAAACGACAACCTTCTCTGTCCGCTCAGCAATGGTCAAGCGGTGAGCAATGAAGATCAAGGTCTTATCCAAAGCCATCAGATTATCGACAATTCGCTTCTCGGTCAAAATATCCAGACTGCTGGTCGCCTCATCCAAGATCAAGATAGGCGCATCAGTCAAGAGAGCACGCGCCAGAGCGATCCTCTGACGTTGCCCACCTGAAATCCCTGCCCCATCCGAAGTCAATTCTGTCTGGTAATTCAGTGGCATCCGCTCAATATCCTCCCGAATCTCTGCCAACTCCACTGCTCTCAAGATATCCTCCTGGGTCGTCCCCTCCTTAGCTCCGAGGAGAAGATTCTCCAAGATCGTTCCATTAAAAACGTAGGGTTGCTGAGGAAGATAGTTGATATACTGGCGCAGAGCCTTTTTATCAATCTGATTGAAATTGACGCCACCCAGGCTAATCTCCCCCTGACTTGGATCGTAAAAATTAACCATCATCTTAGCCAAGGTCGTCTTACCCGATCCTGAAATTCCCACAAAAGCCACTTTAGAGCCTTGTGGAATAGTCAGATTGATGTCCGACAAGACATCTCGACCATAACCATATTTGTAGTGAACCTGCTTGAAAGTCATATCTCCTTCTAGCAAGCTCAAATCTGAGACTGTTTTCTTTTCCTCAAACTCAGATGCAACCAGATAAACTTCATTCAGACGGTTATTGGCTACCTGCGCTGTCTGAAGTTTGGTTTGCAGATTGATGATATTCTCCAAAGGATTTGTAAAGTAAACAAGCAAGGTATTATAGGTAATCAACTGGCCCAAACTCATCTTATTATCCATAACTAGGAGAGCCCCCATCCAGAGAATGCCAACATTGAGTAAGAGTTGGGCAACTTTTTTCAGAGCCTTTTGTTGGCTTTCTGCCCGACTATAGGTAAAAGATTTTTTCAGATAATCCACAAATTCCTTGTCAATCTTTTGGTAACGTTGACTTTCACTGGTCAAAGACTTAATGGTCTCAATACCGTTAATATCCTCGATAATAGAAGATGACAGGACTGCATTAGCTTCCATGGTATCCCTATTCATCTTTTCAAAGGGCTTCATAAAAGCAAAGATAATCACTGTGTATATAGGAAGAGCTAGTAAACTCATGAAAAAAAGATTGCTATTCTGCGAAAATAGAACTACTGAAATAATCAAGACAGTAGATACATCCAAAAAAATTGACAGAATAGTCGAAGCCAGGGCATCGATGATACTATTTGCATCCGTGAAACGAGACACGATTTCCCCTGTACGACGTGTCGCAAAAAAGGACATAGGCAGGTGAAAAACATGCTTGATATAAGACAAAATCACATCAATGGACAAGCGTTGTCCCAAAACAAGTAAAAGATACTCCTGGGCATAAGATAAGATTTGCTGAAGGACATAAACGATGACTAGCCCTATTGAGATAATGCCCAAGGTTGAACGCATCTGATCTGGTACATAAGTATCAATGATAGACTGCAGATAATAAGAACCCACAATGTTAATCAAGGTCACCAAGAGGGTCGCCAAAACGATATTAACAATCAAACCTCGCTGTTTCACTAATATAGGGATAAAGGAGAGCAGACCATTTTTTTGTTCCTTATGAGGCTTATAAGTCGGAGATGGGGCCATAAAAATAGTGATTCCTGTCCACTCCTTAGCAAAGCGCTCACGAGAAATCTTGGTCAGCTTAACACTAGGATCTGGATCAGCAATATGAATGTTGTTCTTGTCCTGCCCAGTCACCACATAGTAGTGGAGCAATTTTCCTTCCTTAAGAACATGGGCAACAAAAGGAAAAGTCAAATCTGGCAAGTCAAAGAGCGTCATATCCGCCTTAATGGCCCGCGTCTCAAAGCCAATCTCCTCAGCAACCTTGACTAAGCCTAAAGCAGTAGTCCCATCCATGGTCGTCTTGGCCAATTCACGCAAGTGAGCCAAAGAATAGTAACTACCATAGTAGCCAAAAACCATGGCTAATGAAGCTACACCGCAGTCCATCTGATCCACCTGCGGACGATAGTGACGTTTCCCAAATTTCATATCCATCTCCTTTTTCCTAATACTCAATGAAAATCAAAGAGCAAACTAGGAAACTAGCCGCAGGCTGCTCAAAACACTGTTTTGAGGTTGTAGATAAGACTGACGAAGTCAGTCACATATATACGGCAAGGCGACGTTGACGTGGTTTGAATTTGATTTTCGAAGAGTATAAACTCATCTGATAACAACTATCTTACCTCAATCCCCAAACAAAAACTGGACTTCCTCCCCAAATGCGCCTATCTCCCTCCCAACTGCACTTCTTTTGCAAAAAAATAGGCAGAACAAACGTCCTACCTAGAAAATATAATGATTAATATTTCTTACCTTTTCCAATTTTTTTACGATTTACCACAAATTTTTAAATTAACGTCTACTTCCTAGATAACGTCCAAACATATAAGAAGTTCCTCCTAAAACACCCCAAGCTACTGCTGTAGAAGTAGTAACAATGAAACCTCCCTTAGTTACAGCCAAGTCTTCCTCTGTCATAATAGCAAATTTTTTATTCAGTTTCTTCATTTTTCATCTACTCCTTTTTAAACAATACTAGCTAATCCAATAGCTACTCCAACCAAAAGTCCTACTATTCCTGAGGCTGATATAATGATAGCCGCACATTCTTCTGAGATATTCATTTATTTCTCCATTCTTTTTTAGTTCTTATTCAATTGATAACAACTAAAAGATGATTATTCAATAGCATTTGCCACATACTAATAATAATTCTCTTTAAACCTTGTCTTTACCTGAATCTAAATAGCTCATCATCAAAATAAGCATCGGAACAAATAACTCTGTTTGGAAATATTTTTCAACATTAAAGGTGATTACATTTAAATCTCCTAATATGCAAAGCACTCCAAAAATAATTAAAAAGGCTCCCATTACATTTTTTAGTTTTTTCATACAAGTTCACTTTTATTCCTTTTTAGTTCAACTTAATGATTAGTTACTAATAGATCTTCTTTTATTTTCTGAACTACACTTATATCCTACATAAAACAGACCAAGTAGAATTGGATAGATTTCTGGATAAAACAAGGTATTGATCGGTTTTTTCAAAATCAAATACGTTACAATATAGATAATGACTGACACGATAAAATATCCCTCAGCAAATCCCAATAAAAATTTTTTCATAGCAGACTCCTATTTATCTGACAAGAATGGCAGAGTTTTTTCGCCATTCACACGCACAAAATCCTTTTCATTCAGATTCATCATTTATAGTTTGGATTATCTTTTGACAAATCCTTGCAAAAAATCCAAAATAGCCTGAGGCAATCAATCCAACTAAATACCATTTCCAATCAAAGGATAACAACGAACCTGTACGAATTACATGAAGCACAAGATTGAGACCTATTGCCACCAAAGGAACTATGGTAACAATGTATTGAGATCAGTGTTGCGATCGTTCATTATCTAACGCCCACGACGAGCAAAATCTGAACCAAATTTGTAACCAGCATTAAAAATTTGTACAGCAGCATTCAGTACTCCTGCAATCCCAACTGCTTCCGCAAGACCAAAACCACCTTTTGTTCCCACTAATTCATCGTCAGATAATTGATAAAATTGTTCTAAGTTCATGTTCATCATTACTCCTTTGTATTATATTTTATTGCTATGTAAATGATTAAAATGAGTATTGGATATGTAAATACTTCTGAAATATCCATAAAATTTACACTATACTGTCCAGATAATATTTTATAGTCAATTAAAATTTGAACGATAGTAAAAATAATACGTAGCGATAACAATACCCCTAATAATATCACTTCTTTTTTTAAAAACATAGAAATGCCTCTCTGACTACAATCAGATTATGGTCTATTTGCATAATACCCCAAAGCTGCTCCTCCAGCAAAAAGCGCTGTTGCTCCACCTGCTACTGCCGCACCTACCTTCCAAATAGATACTCCAGCGAGTACAAGAGGCAGTGCTCCCCCATCCACTTCCATCAGCTCTTCTTCCGTAAGAGCTTCAAAGTTCTGTTCCATTTTGTCAAAGTTTGTCATTTGTTTTCTCCTTTATTTTTATAGTTTTTTGTTTGTGATTGTTAACCTTTAAACCATTTTAAAAGCCAAATTGGATAAATAACTGAAATAATCATTTCTAATCTCCTTCCTCTTCTTCTCACTTGTCTATTCAAGAAATCATTTTAAAATAAACAGCTAAATCAAATTTATTTTAAGAACCACTTAATGAACCATGGATACATGATTGGCATAAACATGAAGCAATCTCCTTCCTCTTCTTCTCACTTATCTATTCGAGAAATCATTTAAAAATGAATGAATAAATTTAATTTATTTAAAATACAATTTGATAAACCATGGAAGTAAAATTGGTAAATACATTAATCAAACTCCTTTCCTTTTCTTCTTACTTATCTATTCGTAAATAATTTTAAAATAAACAACTAAGTCAAATTTATTTTAAAAACCACTTGATCAACCACGGATAAAGACCTGTCACATACATCAGTAATCCTCCTTTTTTGTTCTCATCTCTTTATTCGTAAACTCATACTCTTCGAAAATCTCTTCAAACCACGTCAGCTTCACCTTGCCGTACTCAAGTACAGCCTGCGGCTAGCTTCCTAGTTTGCTCTTTGATTTTCATTGAGTATCAACTATAAAACTTCAACATCTTATCTTTTTTCGAGAAATAAAAAAACAACATGACTTGCAT
>NZ_JAPVZO010000021.1:0-39088 GCF_041432445.1 Streptococcus sp. 27098_8_69
ATACTATTTTATAGGAATTTATCCGAAAAGAAAGCCCGATTTTATGGGCTTTTTTATTTTTATTTTCGGATAAAAAAGGATAACTTTAAAAAACTTTTGGGGCGAGTTTGGGGCGAGGAATCATTTTTGGTCACTCCTCTCCATCTCATACATCCTAACAGAATGTAGGACCAATTCACGGTACTTCCAAGCGTTGACTAGATACTCAATCACTTCAGGATCTTCAATTTCAAAACCAAAGAGCAACAACAATCTGACCGTGTATTCGTTTTTTAAAATCGGTACACTATAAGTCACATCCACCCAATGCTCAAAACCTAAATCTGTCTGCTCTACATTTGCTAGTTCAATATTTAAAATCTTCATTTTCATTCCTCCTACTTATATATTCGTAGAAAAAATAAAAAAGCAGTGAAAAAATCATTACTTTTTTTAATTCAGACAGTACTTTCAGAGCAATTTTGTTGACATCAACAAAATTGGCAACCATGCGCTTTATGAAGCTAATTGTTGATGTCAACAAGTCAATTTTCAGACAAACAAAAAAACCGCAAGCTAGTGCCTGCGGTTAGTGTAATAATTTTTTATTCTTTCTGTTTTATTTTGTCGTGATGAGCCCATCAGGCTCAACTGTAAATTCTGGCTTGTCTGCCATGCTGCCATCTGGTTTAATGTAATACCAGCCTGTGCCGTCTGCGGACTGGATAAAGGCATTTGATACCATGGCTCCTTCTTTGCCGTCTAGGTAGTACCAGGTATCTTTATACTTAACCCAACCTGTCTTCATGGCGCCTTCTGCGTCGAAGTAATACCACTTCTCAGCAATCTTCTTCCAGCCTGTGGCCATTGCACCTGAGTTGTCGAACCAGTACCAATTTCCGTCCGAGTGCTTATGCCAGCGGTCTGCGAGCATGTAACCTGACCCGTCGAAGTAATACCAAGTGTCGTTGACCTTCTCAAACTTGTCTTTTGGATAAGAACCGTCTGAGTGTACGTACCAGTAGCCAGTACCGTTTTTCTTCCAACCTGTCTCAATCGTCAAGCCGTTCTCAATATCCTGCTTGAACTGCTCACGACTAATGCCCCATTTAGCAAGATAAGGGTAAGGGTCAACATGGTCGCTATAATTATTAGGTTGATTGTTGGTGCAGTATTCGTGCGATTTAATACCTTCCAAAGAGTCTGAATCTAACGTTTTTGGAAGTCCTGCTTCATCTGCTAAATTTCGAAGCAATTCGATGTACAATCTGTAATCTTCCATGAACTCTTCTTTGGTCGAATGACTTTCAATCAGTTCGACTGCTGCATACGTTTCATAATTCCAGCCACCTCCCACATCGTAGGCACCATTATTTACTGGTCCTACCTGCATCACTCGTCCATTGCCGACAACATGTGAGAAGAAGCCAGATTCGACAAGTCTGCGCATATGGTAGTCTGCTTCGTTTTGAGCTGTTGATTTCTTATTTCCAGTAGAATGAGCATGAATTTGACGATAAGGAGCATAACCAATCTGAGGAAGTCCTTCTCTGTACCTGCTTGTATCAATATCCATTGCTATTCCCCTTTCCATGCATCGTTCATCTGCTTCACAGCTGACTCAACGAATGTGTCCAAATCTTTGTCAGTCATGCTGATATTGTACTTGCTAAGCTCAGCACGGATTTTAGTTCGTGCTTGTTCCAGCTTCTCCTCGCCCTTATAGCCGGTTTCAGCCGATACCTGTTCCACGGCATTGACTGCGTTTTTGGCCAAGATCTCAACAATCTTGACCGTCTGTTCGCCACCTTTTTTGATGAGGTAATCTTTGACTGCTTTGACGATACTACCTGTCGCTACTGCTACAAATCCTGTAACAAAAGCAATAATAATTTCGTTAATCTGTTGCATTTATATTTTCCTCCACAATTTCTAATTCTAGAAATTTTTCATACAGTACCTTGATGGCTCCATTACCACCAAGCTCGACATAACTTTCATAAAGACGAGACAATTCCTCAATCTCATGCTGATTGGTATTGCCTCGTCTAATTGCTTTTTTTAGGTTTTCTTGCAATCGAAAACGTTGTAATCTTTGAAGACCTTTTCCAATAATGGTCAAGCCTTTGCTATTATCTTTGCCAATATTCTCAACATTTGAGACTGTTTTTTCAATAGCACTAATTTTGTCAGATAAGAGACTGATTTGCTTGTCAGTCTCTTTCGTATTCTGCGTGCTCTTGAAAGAGAAATAGCTAGGAATGATTACGATTAGAATCGGACTTAATTTATCCAGAAATGCTAGTAATTCCAATCAGACCACTTCCAATCTACTGTGCAGAAACTCGAGTAGTTTCAAGATCACTTCCATTCTTTTGGCCATCCCACTTCCAGATTGCAAGAAGGCCATTTTGAGATGGTCCGCCTTCAAGTTGTTTGAGAGATTCGCCTTTGTAAGTGAAAGCCTGATTCGTCTGAATCAAGATACGCTTGCCCTCGCCATTTAATTCAACGTGTTCAGGATCTTCGACGACAAACATATCCCCTGGTTGATAGGCCTTGCCTTCTTCTGCAAATGGGAAGAGTTCTACAAGGAGCTTGTAGGTTGTCCCGTAGGCAATTTTCTCGCCCATGATTGAATCCTGTGCCATGACACGCACTACTTTATCGATTTTATTTGCAAGCGCAGAAAGTCGATTCTGCTCGCTCTTGTTTTGGGCAATCTGTTGCTCAGCCTGTTCAAGTTGCGCTTGTGTTTTGACGATGGCATTAGTTGGGTCAAGTTCTGTACGGATATGATCCAGCACCGCTTGAATCAAAGTTGCTTCATTATCCTGTGTATGGTCGCCGTGCAATTCTACTTGCTCGTAAGAATAGCGTCCGTTGTTTTCCATCTTGATTGCGACAACTGTTGTATTTTCTGCGCCTTTAAGATAAGGCTTGATTGCTACTTCGTAATTCATTAGTTAGTTCCTTTCATTTTCGCTTGTGTTTCTTCAAATAATTCTTTAAGTGCTGGGTCATATTCTAAAACAGCTTCAAATTCATTGATTTGTTCTTTGATATTATTGTTTTCTTGCATCAATTCCTGATTCGCAATCTTTTGATCGTTCAACTGAACAATAGAAAAATTACTTTCAATCATAGTATTCGTTGATGCAGTTGACAATTCATTGATTGTCATTCGTAGCGCTTGATTAATTTGTTCTGTACCCATTTCTGCCTCCTTGCATTATTAATTTAATTCAGAGAAATCTGTATATAAGATTCCTCTTTTATCTCTGAGAGTATTAAAATTGACGATAAATCTTTCAAGGATTCCTAAGAGAGAAACTTTTTGACCCCATTTATTTATAAAGTAAAAATCACCAGATAAAATCGCTGAGCGTTTTCCTGTTTCAGGCTTATTATTATCAACAATAGGCCCGATTGTAGGGGTATCACTTGTCTGAATTATCCAGCCTTTTTCATTTTCTCCGAAGCCTTTATTTGATACTCTCAAATAATCTCCTATGGAATTCACGTTTCTTTGGTGAGCATTATTCCAAATTTGTATTCCCGCAAAGGTCTGATTATTACCATTTTCCGTCCCATCTGAATTAGAGCCTATAATAGTAACTCCAGATTTCACCCCTTCTTCGTGTTCGACTTCTTGCTTTCCGGTTGCAAATTTTATAAATTGATTAGGAAAGCCAGCGACAACACGCCTCATGGCTGCTTCTTCAGTGTAGACTTCGTATTGCCCTTTGTTCAAATCGATTTTCATCGCTCCATTTGTTGCACTTAAATCGCCTCCAATAAGTTTCAGACCCTCCACACGATTTGCGGTAAAGTTATTTGCTGATAGATTGATAATCCTCCCATTGGCTGCATCTATACTATCTATATGAGCTGTATTGATTTGTGCCTCACCAATCATAGCAGACTTGATAACCGCTTTATCAATCAAGGTTTCACCCGTGATGTGAGTTAGTTTCCCATCAAATCGATTATGGCCATTAGCGCCTAGATTGATTCCAGAGATGATATCTCCAGCAGAGTTGATATTTTGAACCGCCCACGAACCAGCCAACTGTCTTTGAACGGTTTTCAGGCCTTCATTCTTAGACACCTCAACCTGGAACAGCCGATTGGTCATAGCCATACGAGCGACTTTATCCGCAATTCCATTTTCAGTATTGCCCAAAATCCGCTCGTAAAGCTGACTAGTCTCCTTGACTCGCTGGAAGTCGGCTTGGCTAGCCTTCCCAGAAAGTAGAGATGATATATCTGCGAATCTGCCATCTACTGCTGCTTTGTAGTTGGCAATCTGAGTGGCAATTGAGCCATTTTGTGGGTTTGTAATAGCTTCGAACTTGTTCTCAATAGCTCTTACAGTTTCCTGATAAGTGGCCTTGCCTACATAGTCCTTCGTCACCAGCTCACGTACAGCCGTTGCTTGTTTTGCGCTTTCCTCACGGGTATAACGCTGTAAAGCTTCCTGTCGCTGACCGTCTTTATTGACATATTCTTGAATAGCTGATAAGTCGGTTCGCAAACCCTGAGCCGTTCGCTCAAAAGTAGCCTTAGCTTCAGTGATGATGCCCTCAGTATCTTCGATTGCCGAGCTCCAGTCAGTAGCTAAAGTGCCTTTTTCAAGTTTAATCCTACGAACAGAATAGTTATTATTTCCACCGTAATCGTACAAGGCCATCTCTCCCCTCGAATAACGAAGGTCATCATTTGGAAAGACAATTGGACCTGTGAACGTGAACCGTTGCCATTCTTTTGAAGGGGTAATGTCTGCACTAGCTTTCAGACCAAAGCGATTCGTTTGATAATGATAAAAATGCAGAGGACGGATCTCACCTCCTTCGTTGATTTTTAAATCAAACGAGAGAGTCCAAATTTCCCCGACATTTTCTTGAGTCAGGTATAGATGTATAGGAAACGAGAAGAACCGTGTACTTGTTCGAACCTTCTCAGAATCTCGATAATAGTTTCTACCACCGACTCTCAAGTTTGAAAATTCTTCTCGCAATTTCCCAGCTTCAGCCACAACCAAGGTCTTGTCTGCCTTGTCCTTGGTTGCATTAAGGATTTCCTGACGGATAGAACCAGCCCGCACCTCAAATTCAGCCTGATTCAATTTCTGATCCAGCTTGTTCTGTGTGTCTGTTTCCAGACTCTTCACAGACTGCCTAATATTCTCAGCAGTCACGTTGAGTGCGCTGATATCCGCTTTGGTTCTGAGACCTTCAGTCAGACTTCTCACGCCAGCATCTAGCGAATCAGCGCGCTGTCTGAAGTTGGATTCAACTGTTGAAAGCTGTCCTTCTATATCTTCGATAGCTGGACTCCAGTCAGTAGCTAGAGTGCCTTTTTCGAATTTAATTCTACGCACGGAATAGCTATTGTTTCCACCGTAATCGTATAAGGCCATTTCCCCCCTCGAATAACGAGGGTCATCGTTCGGAAAGATAACTGGACCTGTGAACGTGAACCGTTGCCATTCTTTTGAAGGGGTAATGTCTGCACTAGCTTTCAGACCAAATCGATTCGTTTGGTAATGATAAAAATGTAGAGGACGAATCTCGCCACCTTCATTAAATTTTATATCAAACGATAAAGTCCATGTTTCACCTATATTTTCCCGCGAAAGGTAGGGGTGTATAGGAAATGGAAAGAAGCGTGTACTTGTTCGAATCTTCTCGGAGTCTCGATAATAGTTTCTACCACCGACTTTAACACTCGCTATTTTACTAGCCAGTTCCTCGGCCGTCTGCAGGAGCTCAGACTTACTAGCCTTACCGTTGGCCAAGTTGGTCAGCTCTGATAATCTACGCATCGTTGTCTCTTCATACGTCGCTTGCGCTGACTTCACGCCAGCCAATTCATTTTTTGTCTGGATCAGTGCTTCAACTTGCTTGCTAATCTCAGTTTCAACCTGCGCTTGTTTCGGTAGAATATCGTTTGCGAGTGTCTTCTTTAGAACATCCAAATCACCCGACAGAGTCGTCTGAGCGCTCGTAGCCTGTCTCTTGAATTCTTCAAGTTTGGCAATCGAATCCAACCCAATCCGCTTCGCTTCCTGAGCAAGCAGGCTACTTGCGCCAGCGTTTTGCAACGCTTCCTCAGCTTTCTGTTCGATTAACTTAGTTGAACTCTTAAAGCCTTTGAATTTATTGTCGATTTCCTTAGCAATAACATCTACATCTTCTGTGTCTATGCGCTTTTCCCAAATTTCACCATTCCAAACATAGATGCGATCATAAAGACCATTCTTCTCAAACCAAGTGTCACCAACTTTATGCTCTCTTGTATTATCTGGTGTTTGATACCAAACTTTATTACCTTTCCCATCTAAAAGATATGCAGGTATATTACTTTCAAGTCTTGTCTGCCGATTTTCCAACGCTTCTAATCTTTCACCAAGGCTACCTACCATCGCAGACTTCATCCCTTGTCCGATAGTACCAATTTCTATAGATTCGTTACGATCGTTGAGAACATCATAGTTAACTACTACAACCTTCCCGTCTTCATTAGTCAAGCCAATTTTTGGATAAAAGATAGGGACTATATCACAAAGTTCAACTTCCTCCATGAAAGCCATATCTGCGTAATCAAGTGTTTTCGCTAAATCTACATACTCTACTTTAATGCTCGTCTTAGGTATACCGATACGATTGTCATGAACATATCTTTCAGCCATTTTTCTAAGTTTATCAAGAGTGGGTGTTTCTTTTTCAGCAAATTTAGACGAGAAATCTACAACTTGAACACGTCTATCAGCATACATTTTTACCCACTGGCTATCTACGATCTTTTCAGGTAAGGTAACAAATACTGGGTCGGCTTGCCTTCCGCCTTCATCAGCTTCTGGAGTATAGCTGGCATAAGGATAAATAGATGTATAACTAGATTCCGAATTTTCATCTTCCTCAGCCGATAAAATATTTCTCCCATACTGCAAAACTGTCGGAGTTTTCCTCCCTAACTGTTTATGAAGCCGGATAGTTGTGTTATCGAACTCATACTCTCCTCCCCAAACATCTAAGATAGATCCCTCTATTCCACCCAAAGCCTCCCGAGCTGTCTTGAATTTATCAACTGTCCAACTCGTTTTACCTTCAGTTTCGATATCAGACCATGTTCTAAACTCAACACCGCCAACCAAAGACTCGGACCATCGGGACAAAGCGGCGTTAGCGTCGCCGACTGCAATCGTTCCGTGTACAATACCCATTGTTTCAGTCAAATGGCTAATATGTTTAGCGTAGATTTTAATCACATGGCTACTGTCTTTTACAATTCTTGAAATATAGAATGTTTGATTTTTGGTTCGAACTCCAGCATCTGCTTTGATTCTCATATCTTGCTTAAACAAAGGAGTTAGAGAACCACCTACAGGATACTCTATATATAAAGAGTAATTCCCGTTTTTCTCTCTTGTCGCTGTCGCTTTATTAGCGTCAATTTCTCCCATGCCGTAAGAATCAAATAGAGTTTCAGTCGCATTGTATAAGATTGGTTTCAAATCATCACCCCCCAATAAGGGATAAGTTCCACGCTGAAATTACCCGTCCAAGAAATTCTATTCTCTCCTGGATCTAATTTTGGCATAACGTATTGCGGAGATCTCACAACTTTATCCCAAGCCGGTAAATTCCCACTGTATACAAGTTTTTTTTGCATATCAAAAACAATCACACCTTGGACATTCTTAAATTTTGTCTGTCTGCCGTTGATTGTTAGAACACCCTCTCCGTTTCCACGGATTGTAATAACAGGGTCACTCATCACATTTCCTTTGCCCAGAATGGTTGAGTTATTGGATAAATTAAGCCTATTAAATCCATCTTTACGATACTTAATAGGATGAAGTAAAAAGTTTAACTTTGTTTTTCCAAATTGCTTCAAGGTTTCTTCTACGCTAAAACCTTCCAGATAAGCTCCTTTATAGATATGCTCCTTATCCCAAGAGAAGGACATATCACGGAACCCCTTCACGCTTAGCCACTCAGTAATTTTAGGGATGACATCTGTTGTCAAGCCTTTTTCTTTTACCAAAAGCAAAGGGAAAGACTGCTCGACAGCCTTTCTCCTATTGTTGTATACAAGCAACTCTCCATCACGGCCTGGTACTGTGACGCGTTCTAAATCGTTAGAGGATGTTGCATACTCAATCCCTTGACTCAATTTCAAATTAAATTCTTCATTAGATTTTCCGTTAAATGTAAAAAAAGACATTAAGCTAAACGTCCTCCTTCCTGATTTGTATAATAGGCGAATTCTCTCATCAATCTCTGAATGAATTCTGGAGAGTATGGATCTTCACTATTTGAACCATTCCAGTTAAGTGTGTAGTTAACATTACCAACTTGACTTGATGAATTTTGTTGTGAAGAAGATTGATGGACCAATTCTGACAACAATTGAACAACACGTCTATCATCGTATTGTCGCCTATACTCATTCACTGCACCAATCCTACGACTAAGGTGCGAGATTTTAGTATCTTCAAAACCAATCCCTTTTTCATAGTGAGGCATACCCAAACGATTCATCAAACTACGAGTTTTACCAGCTCGCAAGACCTTTGTGCCAGGTGGCAATGGTAAGACCACGTTACGCCCTTCTGGGATGAAGGATGTTCCATCTGGCAATGTGATCAACTCTTTATAGAGAGTCCCCCGTTGGTCATTGACCGTTGCAAGACCTCCCGGGTGATTATCCGTACCTTTAGCGTGTTGCTCAGTAAAATGTCGTGTGATAATATCAATAAACTTAACAGCTGGCAAGGACATCAACCCTGACCATACACTGTTAATCGCGCTACTTGTGTTATCTTGTGCATTGATGCTTATCGGACCATTCTGCTTAACTGCATTAACTGCGTTGCTTGCAGCGTTAGCTTCTCCTTGGGTTTGGTTTGTCGCATTGATATCAATCGGACTATTTTGCTTAACGGCGTTCACCCCTGCGCTTGCAGCAGCAGAAGGATTTCCAGTTAAATCCACTGCGTTGATGTCAATTGGACTAGTTTGGTAAGGAGCGTTCACGTTTGAGCTTGCTGATTGAGATGCTTCTCCAGTGTTATCGTTGGCATTAATAGCAATCGGACTCTCTTGTTTGATGGAATTTACGCCATAAAGCACAGATTCAACTGTACTTGGTGTCTTGTCAATCGCTTCGATTGGCAATTGCTTACCAGTCATCATATCGATACGACCTTGAACCACCTTGATATCGTTACTAGCTAAATCTTTTAAAGTCAATGCTTTTTCACTCGGTGTCATTAAATTCCATTGAGTCAGCGCTTGTCTGGCGCCCTCTGCACTTCGTAGAAAGCTGTCATTTTTTCCGAGGATTTCTTTTGCTTCAGTAGGCAAAGCATTCCATTGTGCCATCATCTCTTTGCTATCCAATATAGCTTGTACTGCAGGTTTGCCATTCACGACCAATTCTTTTTGCTCAGGAGTAAGCTGTTCCCATTGACCGTTTGCTACTAAAGCTTCACCAATTGTCAAGCGTGCATTAGTTTCAAGATTTGCTTCTTTAAGAATGAACTGCATAGCATCCCATCCGCCTTCTGCTTCAAGGGCCTTTTGAACTTCTTCGACTGCATTCGTTTTTAACTTACCAGTCTTTTCGTCCCAAACCATAGCATTCCATTGAGTATTTGCAAGCTTAGTAGTTTCGGTTGCATCTTTAGCTGTTTGTGCCCACATGCTATGGCCTTCTTGTACTTTCGAGAAAGTGTTCTGGAATTTAATAGCCATTTCATCATAAGTCAAGCCCATTTCCTCAGCTCTCGATTTAAGCTGATTCATAATGCCTGATAATGCTTCTGGGCTAACTTTCAAGGTTTTTAAAAGTCTACCTTGCAAATCATTCCATTTCTGACTATACGCTTCCATTTTAGCTGTGTGCTCAGCTTCCAACTGCTCTATTTTGCTTTTAATCTCAGCACGAGCTTTAACAGATTTTTCATCCTCGCCTTTGATTTGTTCCATGAGCTTCTTGTATCCGTCCAAGCGTTCTTTATAAGAAGCTTGTTCTTCTTTCGCCCATTTCTCAGTTAATTCAGTGGCTTTTTTAAGTTGTTCTGTATTTAATTCATCAGCTTGACCATTGAAAGCTTTTATCATGTTGATGCGTTCTTCACCAGAATACTCCATCAATTCTAGCTGAGTGTTGATTAGTTCATTCTGATTAGATAGCACAATTGCTTTCTCTTCCTCAGAAAGCTTACGATGATTGTTCGCAGCATTTTGATAAATCTGAATGACCTCATCAGACATTTGTTGAACGTTGTTTTTAATTTGGTCAGCATGGCTAGAGATTTGCTGGATCGTCTCTTCGCTCAAGCCTAACTTATGAGCTAAATCGATGTCCTTTGCTAAGTTTTCATCAGCTAATTTTTGAATTTCGGTTGCTAGTTTTTGGACTGCAGTTGTGACTTTATCAATCCCGTCTGAACTTGTTCCAAAGACTGTCATTGCTTGATTCGCTTCATCCACTTTATCCTTAAAGTTTTGAAGTTGACCAGCTTGTTCTTTGCTGACACTAGCACCCCATTCCTGAGCACGTTGCCTTGCTTCATAGGCTTTATTTGCAAAATATGCAGCTGCTGCAGTTACAGCAACTAAAGCCACAGTAGCTAACCCCACTGGGGTCGCCAAAAATCCAAGGGCGCTACCGAGCAAACCAGTCCCTGTGCTTGCTCCTGCTACTGCAGTTTCAACTGCACCAGCTGAACCAGCTACTGCTTTCAGACTACCTGCCACGCCACCAAAATCTTTAAGGTATTTAAAAGAACCACTTAAAATACCAATTCCTTGTGATAGTCCACTGATAGCTTTTACAAAACCACCAACAACAGAGATACCACCTCCTAAGATTTTAAGAACAGGTCCGATAGCCGCTGCTGCCAACCCCCAGTTGATAATATTTTGTTGTTGTTCTGTTGATAGTGAGCTGAACTTTTTAGCCAAATCTGCTAATCCACTAATCAACGGCTTTGCTGCATCAAGTGCGTTTCGAAGCGCCTTAATGAGTGGACCTCCGAATTCAATTGCAATATCTGTCAACTGATTCTTAAACATCCGTAGTTGAGACTCAGTAGTCTCGTAGCGTTTGTTTACTTCGTTAGTTAAGGCAGTATTTTCTTTCCACGCTTGATTTGAACGTTGTACTGCAGCACCCATCTTATCTGAAGCTAGGGCCAAAGATTTTAGCATATTACTTTGTCGGACGCCTGTCATCCCAAGCTGCATCAAAATAGCGTTCATGTTCACGCCTTTATCTTGTGCTTCTTGAAGTCCCTTGATAAAGGATTGCAAGGCTTCAACAGGCTTCTCTTTCCAAGCCTGCTGGAATTCTTCTGAGGTCATTCCTGCAGTCTTAGCAATAAGATTTAAGTCATCAGCTGCTCCCTTTCCTGTCAATGAAACGGCATTACCAATAGCAGTAAGTGTTTGAGTCATGGCAGTACCACCTGCCTCAGCCTCAATACCAACCGAACTCATAGCCGTAGCAAGACCTAAGATATCTGCCGTGCTTAATCCAGCAAGCTTACCACCCGCTGCTAAGCGGTTGGTCATCTCAACGATGTCTTTTTCAGTCGTAGCAAAGTTGTTACCAAGATCTACAACGGCTGCACCAAATCGAGAGTATTCGTCCGACGTCAATCCCATGATGTTCGCAATCTTGGCAATCGCTGTTGCTGCTTCTTCAGCGCTCAAGTTCGTTGATTCTCCCATATCAATCATGGTTCGAGAGAATGAGAGAATATCTTCGGTCTTAATACCTAACTGACCTGCTACTTCGGCAACGTTGGCAATTTCTACTGCACTGGCTGGCAATTCTTTAGCCATCTGACGGATGCCGTCTGATAACTTTTGGTAAGATACCGTCGCGGTTTCGTCCACTGTTTTCTTAACTCCTGCGAACGCTGATTCATAATCAATCGCAGCCTTTAACACGATACCTGCGCCTGCCACAATTGGTGCAGTAACACCACGAGTCAATGCAGATCCGAATCCAGAAACAGTTTGACCAGCTTGACTTATTTTATTTCCAATTTCTTGCGCGCTTTTTCCAAATTTAGTAAATGCACTATCATCGATATAAGCTTGACGCATAGATTTCGCCAACTGTTCATAGCGATTTTGCAACTCTGCAACTTTAGCAGCAGTCGCAGTCATGCTAGCACCTGCTTCAACTAACTTCTGCTTTTGTTCAGCAGTTGCAGTTGAAACATCTCCAATACTAGCTTTTAGTTGGTTATATCGTTCGCTTTGTGAACTTAGCAATTTTTGGTAAGAGCCTAGAGCTGAACCGGTCTGTGATAAGAGAGACTTTAAGTTGCTGACATTCTTGCCAGCACCTTTGAAGTTGTTCTCCATCGCTTTCAGAGAGTTGTCGACACCCTTTAGATAGGTCTTTAACCTCCCAACGTTTGACTGAAAAGGAGCGACATCCAAGGTAGCGGTAGCGACTATTTCACCAATATTACTTGCCATTCATTCTCCTTTCTACCCAAAAAGGAATGGAAAGGCCTTGTCAAGGGTCGTCTCTTCTTCCTCTTTGCTTTCTTTTATTTCTAAAGCTTGCACCATCAAATCAAAATCTGAAAGTCGCATGCTTTTAATGTCATGGATCGTGTATCCTTGACTCATTAGCGATTGAACCCAAACTAATAAATTATTTTGAGCTTCTTTAGGGCTTAGCCCTTTTTCTTCTTTTTTCCCTCGGTAGTCTCTTTTTCTTCTTGTTTTCCACCGAGTGCTGCCAGGTATAGTTCATTCAAAATTTCAAGAGTTTCAACACTTGCGCCTTTCAGATCATCTGCATCGAACTGCTCACCGTACATTTTCACGAACATATCAAGATACGCTTCATTCAACTCGCGATGTTTGGCAGGATTTAGCAAATCTTCCTTCTTTTCGTACAAAGCAGTTTGACGAACTTGGTGTTCTAACGCTAGAAGATTGTCTTCGACATTGACATAATCTTTAGAGAACTCTTTTAGAACCCCACCTTTTTTAAATTTAATTTCAAACATTGTTTACTCCTTAAAAATATAGGCTTGGAATAACCAAGCCTATCCTTATGCATTTTGTCTTACTGCGCCTGATTCAGCGGTTGCTGTTCGTTCAGAACTAGAACCGCTTACGACTTTGGGAAGACGAGTTTACGGAATTCAGCTTCTTGGAATTGTGGGTTGTCTTCACGACCAACTACAATTACAAGGCCTTCGTCTTCGTCTCCACGAGCTACGAAGCTTCCAGATACCGTATCGTTTTTTGGATCTGGTGAACCGTCTTTAGTTTCCAAATCCATTCCTGGAAGTGAGAACTTACCTTTAAGGAGACCAACCCAGATACCTTTACCGTCATCGCCAGTGGTACGGAACAAGCAAGCGATATCGTTTGGTGTCATCTTCTTGCTGTACTTTTCAACACCATTTTCAACAGTGATGCCATAGAAGTCTTTACGAGCATCGCTTCCTAAATCAAGCCATGATACTTCGAGGGTTGTTCCAGTGATACCAGAAGATAATACAACGTATGGTCCATCATCTGCTGTAATAGTGTTCAATTCATTTGTGATATCCAGTTTTGCTGATTTAATTCCTGGGATTTTTTTAGTTTCACCTGTGACGAGGTTTTGAGAGTTCAACACTCCGTATTCAAAACCACGTAAACCAAATTTAACTTTAGACATTTATTTATTTTCCTTTCATTTCTTCGAGATTGCTCCAATCAAAAAGACGATATTTTCGGACGTTCATTAACAATCCAATATCGTCATCCATGTATCGAGGTTTCTCATTAGCTGTGTAGCGTTCAAAACCACTACTTTCTAGTACCACATCCATTCTTTTAGCAATCTGATCCGCTTGTTTAGCATTCTTACACCAAAAGTTGATTGTGATACGTTGTTCCGTTGAGATGATTTCATCATCTGCATACTTGTGAGGTGCTTCATAAGTTAAATAAATTCTTGCAAACGGAGCAAGTTCTTTTTGTTTTAAGTTTGTAGGTTTTTCAGGAATATCATAAGTAAAGATACCTTGTTTGTAACCAGGGAACTCCTTGCCCCTAAACTGATCGAAGAGTTTATTTAATTCTTCATCTGCTACTAAGCGTTTATAAGCTTCAGTTTCAGCAATCATTTACCCAACACCTCCCTCATTTTTGATTTATAAATTGATTCAGCACGAGGAGTGACTGCGTTGATAGTCTTTTCCTCGAAATCTTGCGCTTTCTGATAGATTGTTCCACTATCTGGATATTTCGCACGCCAGCCAGTAGCACGACCATAACCAATATCCTTCGAAGGAGCATCTCCCCCTCCTTTGAAATTACTGATTCTTATATCTTCACTCAATCGAGTGAGAGTGGGTTCATCAGATACAGGAGTATTTACTTCAAGCTCTTTTTTGAACTCTTGGGCAACTTCTGTGACAGCTTCGCGAGCAACTCTTGGTGCTTTAACTTCTAGCTTCGTAAGATTATCAAGACAAAGATCCAATCCTTTCGTCATGACACCATCACTCCCTTGATTAAATCAATTTCCTTGTTAGCATAGTCGCGCTCAATAGCAATGATTTGGTATTCATTGCCATCAAATTCTACATAACAAGAATTGTCAAAAGGTAGTTTTGGTAGATGACGAATTAAGAATGTTTTGGTGTCTTTGTGCTCAGATAGACCACTAGCTTTTGTGACAGTCGCGTTTTCTCTAAAATCTTTAATAGAGGTTTTTGAAACTTCTGCCCAACAAGAATACAGGTCCTTTTTTTCGAAATCTAGCACCTCTCCATCTTCATTTTGTCCACCTACTCTTTTTAAAAAAGTAATGCGGACATTCATATTACGTGTCCGCATTGACTTCCCTCCTTGTTCGAAGTTGATGGATAATGTTCAGGACACCATTTGCCAATGGATAGCGCATGCTATCTGCTGACATCCCACGATGTTCATACTCTTCTTTAACTTGCTTTTTGACAGCAAGCTGGAACTTAGCATAGTTTTCAAAATCCTCTGGCTTCGCATTAGCATCGATAGCGAAGCAGATTTGCTCTTGTGCTGATTCAATCATTTCTTTGATGATTTCATCTTCGAAATCATAATCTATTTTGCAATAAAGCTTCACGCTCTCCAATAATTCTTGTTTAACAGGCATAGACACCTCCTATCAAACTACTAGAGCTAGAAGCTCCGATTTATTTGACGATGGATTATAACTGATGTTCTTACTATCTAGATAATCCATAATTTCTTGCTTGGTGCTACTTGCGGTTGGTACTGCTAGAGTTACCGCTGACCGTGAGACACCCCCACTAATTGGGGGAGCCTTAGGGCATAGTTACGAAATAACCTGCTTTCGCATCAGCTTTCTTCACATCAAAGCGCACAACCGCTTGCAAGTATTGACCGTAGATTTCATTGTCAGTCCAGCGAAGACCAAGGTCAACACGGTCAGCAAAGAGTACAGCGCGTTGCACATCACCTACAAAGGCTTTAGCTTCACCAGCTTCACCAAGGACCGTATCAGCAACTACGAATACTGGATGGCCAAGGAATACTTTTCCTGATGCAGAAACGATAGAATCTTGAAGCAAGTAGCGACCGTTCTTATCTTTCATTGTGTCAAGCTTTTGGTAGAAGCTTTGTGAAACTACGAATGATACGTTGTAAGCTGGGTCAAGGTCAACATTCAAGATAGCCTTGATAGCATCCAAATCTGCTGCTTGTTTAGCTTCAAATGTTTTCAAAACACCACCGATTGCATCGTTAGTAGTATTGACTTTGATTTGGTTAGCTGCTTCAGCAACAATTGCAAGCAAGTCAACATCTGCGTCGTCGATTGCTTCTTGTGAAAGTGGAATAGCACCACGATAAGTTTTAACCTTCCATGTAACATCTGTGAATTCTGGCTTAGCAAGAGCTGGATTTTTTTCTAGTTCTTCTACGCTTGCCATCTTAGATGTAGCTTGCTTAAGAATAGGGTATGAACCTTCACCTTTAGATGCTTTGTGAATTGTCACAAATTGTTTAAGGTCAAGAACAGTCTTGACTTCACGAATTGGTGTAGTAACAATTTCCTTGCTAGTTACTTTTTCAGTCTTGTCTTTCTTCAGTCCATCCTGTGTTGGGTTGACTGCTTCGTTCATAGGCACAAGAACTTCGTCTTGACCTTCAAAACGCAGACCTTCATTACGAATACGACCTTTAGAACGAATAAACTCATTTATCGATTCACGATAAGTTTTACCTTCTGTTTTTACTTCGTGTTTTTCACCAGCTGCGTGCGCACCAGTTCCTTCTTCTGCGATTTCATAAGTTTTCAAGTTATTTTTAGCTTCAGCTTCTTGTGTTTTTAACGCTTCAATTTCAGCACGAATTTCACGAGCTTTTTCAAGATCATCAGCATTCAAAACGGATTTCAATTCTTCTGTTTTGGCAGTAATTTCAGCACCAATGTTAAAAATCTGTGCTTCGAGTTGTTTCATTTTTTCTTTAAACATACCTTCTTTTCTCCTTTGGGGTATAAAAAAGAGAGCTTAAAGCCCTCTAAGTAATTCTTCTTTTTCAATTTCTCGTAGCATGTTTTGGATTTCAGACCTACGCTTGCTACGGTTAGCGTAAAAGTCATCAATAACTGCTTGTGGTAACAATCCATTTTCTAGACTCGCTACTGCACCAATATCATCAAAGGTCATCACTTCATCAGCAAATCCTTTTTCGACTGCTTCACTAGCCGACATAAAGGTTTCATTTTTCATCATGTCGATGATAACTGATTCTTCCAATCCAGTTTTAGCAACATACGCATTCACAATAGCTTGGTCGCTAGATTTTAATGCATTAGAAGCTTTGTCTAAGTCATCACTATTACCAGAGACATAACCATACAGCGCTTTGTGAATCATAATCTGTGCTGTTGGACTGATAAGCACTTTATCAGCTCCCATGATTGCGACACTAGCAGCACTTGCTGCCATTCCTGTCACTTCAACAGTCACATCACCTGGATAGCTTTTTAAAGCAGTGTAGATTTCACTTCCAACAGTTACTAAGCCACCGTTGGAATTAACTTCCAAAACGATATCGCTATGGTCTTCTGGAAAAGAATCTGTGATAGATTTAGCGCTGACTGCTTCCAAACCATAATAATCATAGACTTCCTGACTATTGTTCGGAATCAGTGGACCTTTCATCTTGATTCTCTTTGGCATCCTTTGTCTCACCTCCTTTCATTGATTGATATTCTTCTTTCTTATCCAAGAAGACATAGTTCAAACTTGACTGATAACGGTCCATATTTGGATCAGTAGAACGTTCCTTACCAAGTTCAATCAAAGCTTGGTTTGGTGTTAGGATTTGATTGTTTACAAGTTTTACAATCTCGTCTACATTCCTACCAGTCACGCTGCGAGTGTCAAAGTCAACACGATACTTCCTGCGCTCTTCATCATCGAACACTTTCAAAGCAAGTTCGCTTGTGATTGCATCAAAATAGAACGGAAGGTCATTGGTTACATAGTCTTCCGTCAATTGAGCGACAGACTGGTTAGGGCTATTTACTCCCAGTTTAAAACTAGGAACTCGCAAAGCTTTTGCAATCTGTGCAGTAGAAAAGTTATTCGATGTAATCAACTGTAAGACATTCGTATCAATTTCAAGCGGTGTATATTCCTGGGTATCATCAAATACTAAAGGACTGCCACCTGTCGAGCCTTCACGCATCTTTTCAAAGTCCATACGAGCTTTCTTACGCGCTTCGGCACTCAACTGAGCACCTTTTAGCTTTAGGATTCCACTTGAAAAACCATCGCGAAAGAACTTAATTAAGGTATTCAATCCACCATCTTGCAGACTGATTTCATCCCCAAGGGAAAGCAACGGAGACCTACCCAAGATGGTATCATGGCTAAAGAATTTCCAATGGATAACATCTTCTGCATTACATACAATCTCCTTACCGTTCAGACGGTCACGGAATGTATAAATCAATTCATGATCATTGGCTTCTTCGACAGTCGTTTCAGACGGTCTAAAGAATTGAAATTCTAACGGTTTACCACTGATTGGATCGCGTAGAATACGAGAGAATGAATTACCAGTCAAGATTGTATTGACGGTCATTGCAAACTTCCACTGCCTTGCTGATGTATTGCTTGTGGATTTAACATTCAAAAGATAATTCATATCTTCATCTTGTTCGATGTTCCCCATTAAATCCTTTTTCAATAATGGAAAACGAGCAACATCACCAGCTATGATAGATACTGCAGTCAAGACATCGCTATTTTTTAAAGCAGATATACCAGTATATTCAGGACTTGAATTGCCAGAGATGACCGAAGAGATATAATCGTCATAAGATAGTTTTGACGAACCTAAAGATTGAAAAAAAGTCATTTATTTTCTCACCTCCTTTCTAATTCACCCCCTTGTTTTACTGATATACAAGGCTAACAGAATTAAAATCACTCCACTACATAAGAATCCTGCCACTTGATTCAATAAGAAAAAGCCATAGATTAAAAATCCAAGGCCTATCAATAGCAAAATTGTGTGAATATGTTCCAATATTTTCAAAATAGCAAACCTCCTTCCAGGATTTTCTCATTTGTCCAATAACCACTTCCATCGAATGGCTCTAAGTAACAAGCAGCGTAAGCATCTAAAAGTGCGTCCAGAGGGTCGATTTTATTGCTATTTTTGTTTTTATCGATCCTCATACCGTTATTATCAACTCTAGTGTATGCATTATTAATGGCCATTGTTAGGAGCTGATTGCCACTGTGCTTGATTTTTCCTTGTCGGACATCATCTCGGAACTGTTTCGTGGGCATATTCAAGACCATGGTGGTTTGTGGTATCTGGACTAGTGGCCATTCTGGGTGTCGTTTCTCTATCATAGTCAATAGCGAACCAAATTGATAAGGGTCAAAGTAAATACCTTGCAACTCCCACTCGTTTTGATATACCATTTCCTCGATTTTTTCAAGCACACGTTCATCATCGATAACACCACTTTCAAGAGTGGTTATCTCACACTCACCCATTCTTTCTAAGTTAGTATAAGACACACCGTCTCTCTTTTCTTTCGCGATTAAGCCATATTTCGTGGCCACAAAAGAAAAGCTATCTGCATACCAATAATCATCAATCATGACCATCGGAGAGATAGAGAATAAGTCGCTAGACCTACCTACGTCTACACCTAACCAAACTCTACGTTTTCTTGTGTTCGGAGGGTCTATCTTAGCTTTTGCCCAGCTCTCTTTATCCATGTAAGACTCTTCAGAGGATTGTCTCCACATATTAAAGTTCTTAACCAGAACTTCATTTACAGTGCCAGTCTCAAGCGAGACTTTTCTACGTTTTCTCAGATAGTCCATCATCTTACTACGTAATGCTTTTACCTCGAGAATTGGATTTGATTTTATCCAGTTTTTTTCGTCTGCAATTTCTTCTTCGTTATCTTGTTCAGCGATAAATGCAAAGTATTCATCATTCTCAACTTCTCCATCAAGTACTTTTTCGATGTACGGATACTCGATTGTGTGCATTGGTACATTCAAATCCATACCAGCTGTTGAGATAATCAAAATCAACGGATTATCCAACTGCCCTTGACCAGATTCCAGCAATTCAATCATCTCATTTGTTTTGGATGCTGCAAACTCATCTAAGATACCTACATACGGTTCAAATCCATCGACTGCACCAGTCTCGCGACTCAATGCACGCACATAGCTTTCATCATTCAAGTTACGAAGTTCATCTCTGACTATCTTCGTAGCCTTTCTGATATCTTCGTTTTTCGTCCTGAGAGCATCCAACTGCTTACGGATCATATCGTAAGCGATACGAGCCTGAGAACGGTCATTTGCCGTACAAAACAACTGACGGCTCATTGCAGGATTTCGACCAAATAAAAACTCGTACAGGGCAATCCCTGCAACGAGAATAGTCTTTCCGTTCTTTCTGGCCAAACTGATTAAGGCTTTTTTAAATCTCCTTATCGATGTATCGGACTTTTTTCGCCAGCCATACAGACTCGATAAAATGAATTTTTGAAAGTTGGCCAGTGGATATGGTTTACCAGTCTTTACGTCAGGTAGCATTTCGATAAAATCTATTGGATTTTTTGCTTTGTCAGGTAGATAAACATATGGGAAGTCTTCATCGTCTATACGCTTTAAATCTCTCAAGTGGCGCTTGCAAGCTTTGATAACTTTCTTACTAGCTATGATTTCACCGTTTACGACTTTTGAAGCGTATTGATAAGCTACGTCTTCCACACAATCACCTCCTAACTACCAAATTTATCGAAAATACTCTCTTTCTTTTCTTCTACTTGTGGAACATATAATTTCATACGACTGTCAACCGTCAAACCTAACTGCGATGCAGCCTTCATTAAGTTAGTCGTAGCACGTTCTAAGCTATATAACATTTTGTTAGGGAGAATCTTCCCGCTCTCCGTTTCGTACACATACCCTTCTTTTTGTAGTCCACGAGATATCTCTTTATAGACTGCATACCATGTGCAGTAGGTTTCTAATACTGCTCTGTCTAGATTTCTTAGGGGTAGCTTTCGCAGGTCATTGATGACTCGTTTATATTCTGCTTTCGCAATCGGATCAAAGTGTTTTGGCGGTGTTAGTTGTAATGCATCCAAACCATCCGAAGCCTTGTCCTGTATAGTTTTCTTAGCTATCTTTTCTTCTTTCGTCAGATGGCTTTTAGTAGCTTCGACTATCTTCATTTTTCGCCCCATGCTATACCTCCTTTACATTATTTTTTAACAGTTTAAAGATTTCAAAAACGGAATTTTTTGCACAGAAGAGGGCAGCGTTCTAGAATCCGGACGATATATAGCCCCGTTCTAAATTAAAGGGGGTATTTCCGTACAATTTACAGTGAATTCCCGACTATTTCACCCTTTTACATTCTGTTTTGTTCGCTTTTTGATATCTATTTCTGTTTATTACTACACAATCAATAAGAATACTTCTCTTTGATTGCTTTCTTATCATTACATTTCTTACAACTTGCTTGAAGATTACTTCGATCTAATCGCTTTGACCAATCTTTCTTTACGCTGACGATGTGGTCAGTCATCGTTGCTTCTTCACCACACATCGCACAGACATAGTCAGCTTCAAGCAAGACTTGTTGACTCGTTCGCTTCCAGATAGATGAATTGTAAAATCTCTTAACATCCTTGTCGTATTTCCAGCGAGTACGATTATACTCAGTATATTCCTCGTTGCGTTTATCAAAATCCACCGAGCTTCTTCTGCCGTTTAGAATTGTAAGTTTCTGTGGCTTCATCATTCCCTTTCTTTTATCCGCGATTCAGACATAACAAAAAGCCACACGCTTGTGTGACTTAATGAAGACCTCTCTCTACGAATTTTAATCGCAATTGGAACGACAGGACTCGAACCTGTGACATCTCAATTCCTTAAAATAGGATTTAGTCCGTCTACCATATATCCATTAACAAGCATGAGACTACTGCTTTAAACGAGTGACTTTTGATAACTTATAGTTTATTATCTTGTCCACAAATATTCCTACTTGTATCACTCATGCACGATCGGTTAGACCAATCACTCCTTACATCGCAAACTACTAAGCCATTTTTCAATTAACGAAGACCCCGCTAAAAGTCTAAGCTGCTTTACTCTTTGACTTTACTCTTATCCTTGCGAGACTTGAGCAGGCAATCTAATTGCCGAAGTACACTTTCGTTTGTGACGGGCGATGACTTTTGCTTTTTTGAATTTTTTCTATCTTGAATAGCCTTAAAATATAAAAATCATCTTTTATCTATCACAGACACGCATCGCCATGTGTTTTATTCTCTTTTGAAGAACAAAATGCACAGCGCCTGCTTGTTATCGATTGTTTTGCGGACAATCGACTCACCTTACATACTTTTGGGAGGCACCCAATTTTTGTAAGATATGGTATTAAGCTCTTGTTGCACCTCGAACCAAATACCTCTTTCCTCTTATAGACTCGTCTCACAGCCAAACTGCCACATTTGCATTTCCTCAGCACCTTGCCGTTGGAATCTTTCTGCTTTAACTTCGCCCACCTATTCCAAAACTGAAATAGTTAAGATTAAATTGCTTAGATTGACCATTTCTGGCAGGATGTTTGATAGATTTAAAATCATCCTTTTCCTGAGTTACCACAGATTATCTAGGCTAAGCCCTAAAAATGCAAGACGACTACAACCTTGCTTGTTAATTAGAAAGAATATTTGTTTTTTATTTTTTTGTAGTCATTTAAAACCTCTGAGGGAATCAAACCCTCTAGCTTATAACTTATCCGGAATATAATTAGCTACGCAATCATGCAAGGCCCAGTCGCTCCGCAACCATTTTTAAGTTAATGAGTGATATATGAATGCTAAGCCTACTGCCTACCCCATTCTGGGACACAAAACACTCAAAGGAGAGTGTGGGATTTGAACCCACGGACCGCACATAGGCGACCACCCGTCTAGCAAACGGGCGCATTCAACCTGACTCTGCCAACTCTCCATGTCAGGTAAGGCTTACTGCCTTACCCTTAATTCTTGATGATACTATAATAGCACGATTGTTAGACCAGTGCGCTTCAACCTAGTTCACATTAGTTCACATTAGTTCGCTTTTATCAACTACAACACCCAATTCACGGATTGCATCTTTCTTCTTTTTGTAAAAAGTGGTCTTGCTGCATCGTAAAAATTCAATCATATCATACACGTTTGCTTTCTGAATATACACCATCCTTAGAATTGTTCGACTTGCAGGCTTAGGCATTTTATCAATCAATTTACTGAGCTCAATTCTGCGCTGGATAGCTTCAGCAGTTGCTTGCTTCATGTACTCTTTCAAGGAATCTTGCATGCTAAAAATATCGATGTAACGTTCATCCAATCGAACCCTCTGACCACCTTGAACCTTATCCATGTTCATTTTGGGACTAGAAAGTAAACTAGCTTCAAGATTAGCAAGCTCGTCTATTCGATTCTGTATTTCTTCATCCAAATTCTGTAGTTCATCAAGTAACTCTTTAGCCTTGTTCACTCTCTATCTCCTTTGTGGTATAATAGTCTATGCGATAACTATTAGCTGAGACAGAGAGTGCCTCGGCTTTTTTATTTTTCCCCGACAAAGACATTCATCGGCAGATTGAAATAAGTAGCCACATCTTCAACGTTGTACATATCAGGCACGGCTTTTAAATTCTCCCAATTTGAGATTGTTGCAGTTGAATAGCCTAGCTTATTTCCTAATTCTTTCAAAGTAATCTTATTGTCTTTTCGTTTTTGCCTTAACATAAATGCGAATAACTCGCATTGTCTATCAGTTAATGGTTTTTCGTAATCCATTATCTTCCTCCTCAATTTTAATAACCGCCCTACCGTTTGGATTCCGTTTTTGACTTGATGCAAAAGAGTAGTACCTTAGCATTCTTTCAGCAATGCCTGTTTCTTTACTGATTTCAGCAAGAGTTCCCAACGTTATGAATGTATCTCCTTGATAGAAAGCATACTCACTCATTTTCTAATTCCTCGATCAACCAATCCAGGTTCTTGCGTGCTTTCTTCAGGTCTTCAAGACCGTTTTTCTTTTGGTGTCGTAGTATGTACTTCAAAGCATTTCCAAGATAAAAGCCTTTCAGCTGCTCTGGTGTCATGAAATTTCTTAAAGCATCGATAGATTCCATGCCAAATCTGCCTTGGTAGTGATTTGGTTTGTTTACGTTGTCTGTCATTTTAATTCCTCCTCATAAAAATCATATCATTGTCAAAATTCCAAGGATGATGTTGAATTTCTTCTTTTCCGACAGGTATTTTATAATGATAAACCACCGCTCTAATCAGATGAAGCGGTCTGTCTAATTGGCATGCTATTTGTCTACAGCTCATACCCATTTCCCCAAGTGTTTCTATATCGTGTTTTGACACATCCCATTTCTTTCTTCTGTGAGGTAGTCCTAGTTTGTTCGCTTTTATAACCACTGCATCTAAACTTCGATTTAATATTTTAGCTAGCTGGTTTAAATCTTGAACTTTTTGATAATAGCGCCGTAAAATTCTTACTTCTTCATCCTGCCAATGTCGTTTTGTAAACTGGCCTTTTCCTTTGTTTATTATCTCAGACTTACATCGGACAGAACTAACTGTACGACCTAAAAATTCAGCGACCTCTTCAACCGTACTCTCATTATCGTTGTGGGCTAGTAAAATATAATCAACCTCATCTTCCGTCCATCTACGTCCTGCCATAATGTTTACATGCTCCATGAAAATAATAGGTTCCATCTTTTCGCTTGTTCACGTAATACGTGTACTGTCCATCTGGACTAGCGTATGAAATCTGCTTCTCTCCTGCCCAACAACCATTGTCGCGCATCATGTGGCAATTCTCCATAATCCATTCTACGTCAGGCATTTGTTAAATCCTCCTCTTTCACAAAAGTACCATCAATCCAGCGACCTTTGCGGTCTTTGATTTCTTGGTAAGCTAGTTCAAAACATTCTTCAAAATCATAACCTAGCGATTTGCTTAGCGATTTTAACCAGATTACTGCATGTATCAGACTTAATTTACGAAAATCTTTAGAAAATGAGTCTCGGTAAATCTGAAAATCGCTTATATTTCTACTTAAATTACTAAAACATGTCATTACATCTCTATCATTTTCTGATGTTTTAAAAATCTCCTGCACATCCTCTTTAATCAGCAAGGCCAGGCCGACAATCACGACTGCACAATCTCCGATACTGTCCTTGGTCAGTTGCTCATTCTTCTTGAGATAGCCAGCGCAAAGTTCGCCGAACTCCTCGCTGAGTTTGAGTGACTGCTTGTCTAACCGTCCACCGTTTTCTAAATCACGGTCAATAAACCATTGCTTGACTTTATCTATTGTGTTCATAACATCACCTCAGCCCCAACTTTCACATTCTCATACACTTCCTTCGCAACCACGAACACACCGTAGTCGCGAATTGTAATCGTGTATAGCTTCCCATGTCGCCCTTTCTCAAGGACCTTACCGAATATCTCAGCGCCTGCGTTATCAGCTTTATAGATAACCAGTGGCTTATTTTTTTCTAGTTCTGCAATCCTGTTCGACTGCCAGACATTCAATCCAGCAGACAATAAAATCCAGATTACGATGAATCGTTTCAATCTGTGACCTCCTCAACTGTGAATTTAATTCGATGGCTCCCTAAATTAAAGAAATTCTCAACGGCTATTTTCTTTTCACTCGAAACAATACTCATTGCACCTTGCATCACTTGTTTACCAAATAAAAATTGATTTTCATAAAAGCGTTTTTCTACTTCATCCAATTTTTGATAAGGCGATACGTAGTTTTGTTCAACCGCCATTTCTTCTTCAATTTTTTTCTTTTCTTCTTCTGGAGATAACGAATGTTTATAGATTTCTGGAAAGTTGAGTTCTTTCAATTTTTCAAGACCTCTCATCATCTCTGCATAAGCATTTCTTTCTTTTGCGTGTTTCTTATAATTCACAACGCCTGGTTGATGAGTTGCTAAGAATTTAATCTCAGCATTAGTTAATTTGTACTTGATACACATCTGAGCATCTATCCAAAAAACATCTGCATCTCCCCTATGCCAATTAAAGTCATTTCTCTCCAAATCCAATAGCAAATCAACTACTTCTTGACCACGTTGGCTTTCTAGCAATTCGTTACCGACAGGCTTAGTTGCCATAACCTCAGCAATCCATTCTAGCCAAACAGTATCCTCCATCACTCCACCTCCTCATTTTTTATTGATTCATACGCTCTTTTATAAGCATCCAAATATAAAAATACTATTTCAGACGCTTTTTTACCAGCGAATTCAAGAGTCTCATAGTATTCTGAATCTTGTTCACTCAGGAATTCTCGAACAGTATCAGTAACGTGTTGGAATCCATACTGATCATCAAAATATTCAAATAGTTCATCAAAATAATATCGATCATTTTCGTCTAAGTCTTCATATCGCTTATTATCAAAGAAATACTCAAGAATAATTTTTTTAGCTTCATCTTCATCATAAACAAAAAGATTTCGACTAGATGCTTTGATTTTTTCAATAAAATATCCAGCGTTGTTTGTGAAATCCTTATAGAAATCTTCCCAGCTACCCATATTGTTAAAATTTACTGCAACCAGCTCGCCAAAATCACCTGTGATAGCCAGAGATGAATTTTTCTTATCGAAAATATATCTTAGATTATGCATTAGATTATATTCTGGGCTATGATAATCAATGATTGTAATATCATCTAATTCGATTTTTTTAGCAATGTGCTTGTTAAAAAAGTGTGCAAATGATTCCATCACTCCACCTCATTTCTTCCAACTCTGACCATTTGCAAATAATATTTATATATTTCATTGTCAGTATGTTCATTTACTAACTTTTCAAGTGCTTTATTGACTACTTCAGACACGCTTCCATAACCACCATATTCTTTAATGGCTTCGACATGGTCATATAGATCTTGTGTAATCGTTACTTGTATCTTTCTAGGCATCACTCCACCTCCTCAATCTCAATCCCTGGGCAATCGAACACCCAACCGAAACCAGCTTCTTCTAGTTCTTTTTTGGTAAAACATCCTTTGTATGCTAGAGAGAAAAATATTCTCCCGTTACCATCTCTTGCAAAGCAGTGTTTTGTCGCTTTAATCTTCACAAAATACCGCTTCTCTTCCTCAACCTCGTAACCGAACTGGTGCATGTTGACGAGAGTCTGAAATGGTTTTGTGCTAGCGTTTAGAAACCACCTTTCAAACTCATTAAGTTTATCACCATCAAAAATCGATGAAATATTAATGATACATCGAAATAAATTCCCTTCAAAATCATCCTTATTTTCTTCATACCAATCCGCCACAAACTGGGGAACTTTGACTGGTTGCAGTTCGTCTAGTTCAGAAATAAGTCTAATTACCGTGTCTATCTCGATATATTCTGATTTGTTGCCGAAAAGTTTTTTTAAACCTTCTATCCGTTCAATCAATTCCTGCTTATTCATCTTCTAACTCCTCAACTCACCTTATGGCTTTCCAGGTCTCCGAATTCTTGACCGTAGCTTACAAAATACGAACCAATCAGGATTGCATCAGCCTCGTCGTCTTTGACGTCTAGGTTAAATTTATCCGCAACCTTAGCAACTGCCTGCAGCTTCATTGATTTCTTGCTACGGTCTTTGTAGCTGAACTTCCAATACTTGCGCCAGGTCGACACGTTCACGAAGAACACATTGTCAGCAACCAACCGTCCAAGAATAATTCCTGTCACAATTCCAATGCTGATCATAGACTGCTGATTTGGCCCCATGACCGAGTTCTTCTCAACTACGATTGATTCAAAAGGCTCGTCATATTTCTGCAAGGCCCTTGATTGAATGGCTCGCAATTCGCTAGCCATGAAGCGCCCACGTTCAAAGAATGACTTGCTTTTATGTTTTAAGACACCACTCTGGACAAGGTCAGAGCCGTGAAATACGGCCCAACCTGTTGCAGTAGTTGAAATGTCTAACGATAATGTCAGAGAACTCATTGCAATTCTCCCTTGATCCCACAAAGATCGAATAGATTTCGCTTATTGTTCTCGATGAACTCAAAGAACTTCTGTAATTCGGCCAAGTGGCGTTTTTCTCTCTTGACTCCAAGGCTTGTATGATACTCTGTCGGCGTTTTCGGTATTACCCTGATATCTAGCCAATAAAGGGGCTCGAACACGTCGCCACTTGCATCAAGAGAAGCGTCTGCGTCCGTATTTCTGAAATGCATCTGCATATCATATTCAATTTTGTTTGTAATCGTGATGTTCTTATCTACGATTTCGAGTGTGATAGTTGTTCCTGGTATATCAATTTTATTTAGCATTTGTTTTTTCTCCTGTTTATCTAAATTCCTTTGCGATAGCAGCAATAACATTGACTGTCACGCTATTTCCTGCTTGTTTGTATAGCTGAGAATTGCTATTAACTTCTTGCGCCTTGTCAAACGCCCAATCTGGAAATCCTTGTAACCTCCAGCACTCACGAGGTGTTAGCTTTCTGATTCGAAAGCCATCTGATAAATGATTATTTTCATGATAACTATTACTTGTCAAAGTAGGAGCGATATCATGTTCTCCTCCTTGATTATAACCATGACCACGCTGAATGATTTTAGGTTCAAGACCTCCGCCACCCATACAATTAAGACATGGAGAGATACCACTTATGTCATATACTCTCCCTCTATGAGGGTTACCGCCAAAACTTTCTGTGTCAATTAAATTTCCTACTTGCTTGACTTTATTTTCAACGACCACTCCATGCCTATCTTGAGCCGTCAACGTGAACATAGGCTCTCCGTCAGACTTAAACCTGCGCCCGTTTTGTCGTTTATCCGTGCGATCAGGTGTCAAAACAGGTATAGCAATCTTCTGCCCCTCTACCTTATTCGTTGTGAGCGTAGGAGCTAGGCCGTCAGCTCGATAGACTTCTCCATTCATGCTTTTTCCTGAAGGATGGATGTTCCCGATAGATTTTACTTTCTGCGATTTACTTTCAACAATGTACGCCCCCGCGCCTTGTGAGTTCCCGTATCTGGTTGTAATGGTATTGCTGTACTGTTCTTTGATTGAAGTAGCTTGTTGGCCACCTTTTGAGAGAGGAAAAACTCTTCTGGTACATTCTCCTCTAAGATGTCCGATAATGAACACACGCTCTCGATTTTGGGGGACTCTGAAATCTTTGCTGTTAAGCACTTGCCATTCCACATTGTACCCCAATTCATCCAAGGTTGAGATAATGGTCTCAAACGTAATTCCGTTTTCGTGATTGAGGAGTCCTTTGACATTCTCAAGGAATAGATATCGAGGTCTGAGAATAGATGCGAACCTAGCAATTTCAAAGAACAAAGTTCCCCTTGTATCCTCAAAACCTCGTCTGTTTCCTGCAATGCTGAAAGCCTGGCACGGAAATCCTCCACAGATAATGTCCACACGTCCGATTCTTCGAATAGACTCGTCTGATGCTGTTGTGATGTCATGTAGCTCTATTTCTCCTTCAGTATTATGTATCGCTTTATAACTGGCTCTAGCGAATTTGTCTATCTCACAAAATCCTATACATTCATGACCTGCGCTTTCCATTCCTAGACGAAAGCCGCCGATTCCTGCGAATAAATCTAAAAATTTCATTTTGTTACTTTCTAAAAAAATGCGACTGCCTTTGTGATAATTGGCTAAATACGGGCAGTCGCTCGTCCAAGGTCACATGACCGTTTTCGACGCTTTCTAGTTCGCAGTTTTACAAGAATGCACGGCTTGTTTAGTTTGAGTTGTTTCCATTTTGGAAATAGTTGGTTTTGGATTATTTTCCCTCTCTTAAAAGGGCAACAATTGAATGACAATAAAATCTTCCTCAACTACTTTGACTTTATCAACATACGCACTCTGTAACTCTTCTTCTGTGTGATACATTGTTCTGTTTTCAACACTTTCATTCCAACGAATAAATCGAGGTTTTAGTCCAGGCCAACCAGACCTGCCAAATAACGCAATACATTCCTCTTTGTTTTGATGTATAGCGAATGTAATACCGTGCGGGCAACCTGTGTCATGGGTTGCCAGTATGTCTTTTACTTGTTTACTCATCAAATCACCTCCACACGTTGACTCAACGCTTCCGTTTTGCAGTATTCGCAATGACCGCATGGCTTCGCTTTCTCTTCACCTCGCTTGACCTTATCAAGATGCTGAATGAACATAGATAACTCAGATAACTCGTAATTAAGCTTTTCCTGAGTTTGAAAAACGATAGCTCTCGTGTCGGGAGTCGGCTCTTTAGTCACCGCGTAGATAATAGGGGTGAACTCTTTGCCGTACTGCTCTTCCAGCATTTTCTTATACGCTGCCATCTGCAAGACATACCCCCAAGCCTCGAACCAGCGAACCTGAATATTTCGGCCGCTTGCTTCGTCCTGAACCCATACCATGCTGTCAATGTCTGATTTTGTAGTCTTGATGTCTACGAAATATCCCTTTTCGACATTGAGACAGTCAATCTTGCCTTTAAATTCCACACCTTCAATTTTGCCTGTCACGGCAACTTCTTTCTGACCAACATAATATTCCATGAACTGCTTGTCGCCCTCCAGTCGCTCGATCATGCACTGGCCAACCAGAAAGTCAGATTTTAACTGACCTTTAGTTTTCCCCACTTTTGAAATCATGGTATCTGCATTTTCATCCATGAACTTCTTATGTGCTTCTGGACTTTCAAAGTAGCTGTGGACCATGTTTCCGACCAAGAGGGCTGTGTTGTCTCTTTGGTCTTCCCACTCTCCTTCCAACTCCGCTAGCGCTCGCGCTTCACACTCTCTAAACCGCTTATATTGCGAGATGGACCAGTAGCGACGTGCAGAAGCTGCCGAATAATAATCCTTACCAAGTAAATCTTGTGTCATTATTCTTACTCCTTGATGTTGATCGTGTTGCCTTCAAATAAGCTAATTTCTTCAAAAACTTCGCCCGTTACTTCGTCAAAATTTGGGATTTCATCTGCTGGGGATTCGGTAGAGGCTAACTCGTCAGGATTTGCCGTTTTTTCAGCCGTATTTGGGGGTGTTTGAGATTCTTCGGTAAATTCTCCATCCACCACGTTATCGCCCTCTGCGGACTTGTTAGGGGCTTTTAAGATGTCGTCTAATGTTTCAACGCTATCTCTCACTGGTTCAGCTTCTTTCATTTGACGATCATTTTCATACTCATTTTCTGTAGTGCGGTTCACAGCATCAATAAATAAATCATTATCATCACTGGTATTAAAGAACTGTTTCGCTGCACGATTGATAACTGTTCTCTTTGCCATTTCTTGAGGAAAGTTCTTCTGTACATTGCCGTTCCTTGATTGCGCCCAGGACTTGTCGATTTCCTTCTTGGTCATGATCGTGAGGATTTTCTCCCCGTCTGTTTTCTCGATCACACAATAAGCTCCTTCGATTGGGTTGTCCTGGTTCTTCCAGCTTGATTTGTGGCTAACAAATTTCCAACGTCCGTCCACGTTTTCAGCTTCAAACTCGTCGCCTTCAAAGATAATCTGAGCATAGATGTCTTTCACTTCAGGTAACTGTTTAACGACCTTCATGGTCCCAAAATATGAACGGTTTAATTTAACTGTATTCCCATATGGAATGAAATAGCATTGTGTCTTAGCAGGGCTTAGACCTTGTGTGACCATATCAAGCAAGGCATTATAGACACTTTCGGGTGTGCATTTCTCCAATAGATTTCCGCCAGGTGCATTTTTTAATGCGTAGTACGCTGAGCTCAGGGCGTTACTCACACTGTAATTTGGTGCGATTAGCAACCCTTCGCCTTTCATGGCTTCAATTCGTGTTGCAACATTTGATGTAATTTGTTTTTGTGTTAGTTCGTTTGTCATTTTATTTACTCCTCTTCTTGTGCGCCGTACATTTTCACAATAGATTTAATCATCCCAAGATTTTTTTCCATAGATTCGATTTTCTCGCTTCTGTAACGCTTATAGTCTGCTTCATCTTTTTTGAAAGTAGCTTCAATCAATTTCAGCTTATCTTCTAATTCTGGATTTTTATATCCGTCAAAACTTTCAATCACATCTCCATCTTCGTCCACTTGTTTTGTGATGATTTTATTAGAGTTTCTAATATCTTCAATGATTGATAATGTTTCAAAGCGTGGTTCACTAACCCATCTTTCTTGGTTATTAAGTGCAATTAAAATCATGTTTGCTAACATTGTTGTTGTGTCTGTCATTTCTTTCTTCCTTTCGTCTTCTTAAGGTTCCAATTCTCACGTTTTATACGTCTGTTTTCGTTTTGTAGTTTCAAGATTATATCTTGTTGCTCGTTGATGATTTCTCCGAGTTCTCGGCCAAGATGGATATAATCAGACCGCCATTGCCTGATTTCTGCTTGCAGTTCTTCAATCATATTTCATCACCTACATATCGATACCGCCCACATCCAACATAGATGTACTCGCTCGGTTCGAGTTCTTCTCGTGGCTCAGGCGGCTGCATCACATCTCTATCGTAATCAAACATGAGCGTACACCTTTCCAAGTTCCAGAACTCGCTTCACATATCTAGCTTTGGATGTCAAACCGAGATCCAGTAATTCATTTTTTTCTTCATGGCTGGCCAAAAGCCACACACGATTTTCGAGTTCAATCTTTGTCATCATCCTGCTCCACCTCTTCAGCTTTCACTTTGATATCTAGACGTTTCATGGCTTCATCTACTGACTTGCCGTCTAGAATGTCCTTGATCATGTGGCTTACATCGTGCATTGTTTGAGCCTTCGCCTTGCCTTTTTCAGTTTCTGGCATTAAGCCAATGTCTTGTAGAGCTAGAAAAGCTAAACTGAAAGCGTGTAATTCTTTCTGAAGTTGTTTGATTTTTTTGATTGTTTTTAGTGCTTTAAACATATTGTTCTCCCTGTTGTTCTTTTTCTTTATAGACTGCCAACTGTTGCTTTAAATCATAGTTTTCCCGCTCGAAAGCAAAGCGAAGTTTGCGCTCTTCAAATAGATCATTCATGACTTCGAACGCTACCTCTCGCCAGTCAAGGTTAATTGCCTTAAAAAAGTCCGCGTGTTTGAGTTTAAATTTAGTAAGTAGTTTCATAGTTACTCCTTTTTTTACTTTACATTACCGTTTTCTGCCAGTTTTTGTGATACCAATCAATGACGGCATCCCTTGGATATTTCTCACGCTTGCCCTCGATTCTTGGAAAGTCTGCGTGTCGGTTGAAGCGCTCGTCAAACGTTGACGTGTCTTTCGTTCCGAGCAACATCTCGGAGCATTGCGATTTGTTCAGTTCCATTGGATAGCGCCTTTTTTCATCGGTCACAATCGTCATGACCTTGAGCGTCCTATCCATCAATCCAGCTTCGAACTGGTCTAGCATTTGCATCATTAGATCATTCATGTTATAATTCCTTTAGAATATTTTGTTGTGCGCCTGATTGCCGTCAGGTGCTTTTTTATTTTGTAAAAGTGAACACACTACCCTGTGTTGCGTAATACAGTAGTTCATTCATCTTATTTGCGAAACGCTCGTCCGTCGTTTCTAGCAATCGCTCTTTCAGCAAGCTAGATAGTTGATAGTGATTTCTTTCAAAATCATCTATCCGCTTTTTTCTTGCTTCGATGACACTACTAGATAATTGTTCGCTTTGAACTTGTGTCATTGCTAAACTTGAATGCATTACTCTTCATGTCTCCTTTCATAATTCTGTCAACCAGGCTTTTCTCGTAGAGGCCTTCTAAATGTTTGCTACCATAATTTGTCGTGATAATTGTATTGGTCCTATTCTCAAGTATTTGGTATAAGATTTTTTGCATCCAGCTACTGCCTTGCTTAATTTCCTGACCAACACTTGACTCTTTTCCTAAATCATCTAGAATCAGAAAATCAACATTTTGTAGGAATTTAACCGTCTTTCGTTGCTCCCACTTCGAATCTTTATAAGTGAAAGCCTCTTGGATTCTGTCGAACAATTCAACTGTCGGAATGTATAGTACTGATTTTCTCAATTGGAACTTCTGAAAGCTATCGTTTAATGCTTTAGCTATTCCGATAGCAAGGTGGCTCTTACCAACACCAGGCGGACCACTGATGACCGTATTTCCTTTGTACTTCTCTCTCACATAATCTGCCGTGATGCGTTTGGCAAAATTGACTGCCGCAGCGTCTTGTTCTGTGTGGATTTCAAAATTCCCGATTGTTGCATTCTCTAAATCTTTTGGAATAATGCTTTCTTTCAAAAACAATGCATAAGACCGTGTGTCTCTGATTTGAGCTTCAGCTTCAGCAAGTAGCTCCCCAGCTTGACGGTCGATTTCTTCCTGTGTGCACTCTGGGCAATAGGTCTGTGTGACATCCGTACAAGGATTCGTTGAGCGCCAGAGATACACTCCTGGGTGCTTGTCGCATTGTTTAGATAGCGTTTCTATTTGCAAAGCCCTCGCTTGCAATTCTTTGTTTGATACCGACCTCATTTACACCCCCTAAAATCCGTATCGTGGATCGTAGCCATCATCATCTAGTGTCATGCGTCCTAATTTTCTACTTGACCGAGCAGGCTTCTGCCTATTTTCAACTAACTCAACCGTGACAAGACCTTTCTGTTTCCAGTCTCTCAAGATGCTACTGAGATATTTGAAATAAGGCTTGCCATTGCCTACACATTCTTTGATTGCTAACTTGATAACCTCTTTACTATGCTCTTGCAAGAATGTTTTCAAGTCTTCGATTTCAAATGGTGTCGGATAACGACCGAACTCTGAAAAGATCCAATCGTGAACAATTCCTAAATCATTTTGTGGTGGCGCGTCCTTTATACTATATAAAGAGTTATCACCAGCACCCTCTGGTTCACTAAGTCTTGATATATTAGTCTTGATATTATCAGTCTTGATTGTATGTACTTTTGACACTTCTTGACGTGTACTTTCTACACTTCCTTCGTGTACTTTTGACACTTCTTGACGTGTACTTTCTACACTTCCAGAAATATATAGACGATTAGGTTTATTCACTCCTTGCCGAACCTCTCTCAACAATCCAAAGTCATGCAGCTCTTTCTTTGCTTGTACAATAGGCTTGTTACTACAATTAAGTTTTTCCATAAGTTGCTCGTTCGTAAAGTAAACGAATACGTCGCCTTTTTCGTCAAACCATTTATTTTGAATCGATAATGTACGTCTATCAAAGAGAAACATATATATCTGCTTAGCTTTGTCACTCAGCGCATTGTAAGGTGGATCATAAAGCCATTGTGGCATCTGATAAAAAGCATTGTTTTTCACTTCGCTTATTTTCAATCATTCTTTCTCCTTTCTATTTTTCTCAATCTCTTTCTGCTATAATGTAGTCAGAAAGGAGGTGAATCCTATGTCTTTTAAGATAAAAGGAATGGATGGGTTTGAGAAAAACCTCAAACAGTTATCTAAAAACTCTCAGGCAGTTTCAGGAACTCACAAATATTCTTTTGATGAAATATTTTCTGAAAAATTTATGCGCGAAAATTCGAATTTCACCAGCATAGAAGATTTCTTGAAATCAAGTCCTGAAAACATTTCTACCGCAGAAGAACTTGAAAAAGCAGATGAAACAACCTTAGACACATTCGTTTCAAATCAAACCAAATTCTCCAGCTGGAAAGAGATGCTGGCCGAAGCTCAAAAAGCTTTACTTATCAGTCGCCTTGGTTTTTAATTCCAGTTCCATTTCATTTAGCCGTTGAACAGCAGCTTCTAGTTCTTCGGCTTTCTTTATGACCTCTTTAGCGGATTCTATAAAATCTGATAAATTTTCAATTTCGATAAACATCACTAAGATCGTTCCTTTCTTATTTTTTTGTTTCTAGTTATTTACGAAATTTTCGTATTTTTTCCCTAAAAAAATATCATCGAATTTCACATTGAAAAAAAACATGTATTTTTTCAATAGCTGATAACCGATATCAGAGCTATCTTTTTCTAATCTAGCAATTGTTTGACTTGAAACTTCAAACTTTTCTGCCAACTCTGCTTGAGTAAGTCCTTTGTTGATTCTCATAGCCTCTAAAGTCCACTGCACGTTCCTACCTCCTTATTTTTCTATTTCTCCCTCGCAATTCTGCTATAATAAAGCTAGAAAGGAGGTAATGTTATGAATAATTTAACGAATGATGCCAAATTCCTACTAACTTCCATGTACGCAGAATATTTAACCAGACGCAAAGATGAAGTTCCTAAAGTTCAAGCAAGAAACTTTCAAAACATAAATTATCTGAAAGATAACATTATGTCTGAATGGTCTGAAGAAGATATTTTAGATACATGTTTTGAATTAGACAAATACGGATACATCATTGGCACCAAAGCTGATAACACGTTCTACACCCTGTCTTTAACAACCGAAGCAATCGCTGAACTTGAAAATCAGTTCAGAGAACCAACTCTTAAAGAACGGATAGAAAATGTCTTAGACTTTGCAGCAAAAATTAAATCTGTTATTCCTTTTGTTTAACTCTATCAGCTAGTGCTTTTTCCTTATAACGTTGAATGCCAAGAGGATCATCAAGTATAGCTTCACATAGTTTTTGGATATTCCCAGAAGCTTCTAAAAGTTCCTTGCGCTCACTATTTCTTGCCTTGAGTTCTGCATCTATAGACTCAAGGCTTTTGGCTATACGTTCAAGAATTTCTTCAACCATCTCCATCTCTCCTTTCTATTATTTTTTTCGCTCTATGAGCAACAGCTAGGAGAGGAATCGCACCTCTCTACGCTACCCTAGCTTGTTTAGTCTCTTCAACCTTTTCAAGAACTAAGATTGTAAGAGCCATTTCCTGAAAATCTTTGTCATCAAATCCGATAACGTCTCCGTAAACTCTGATGGCTGTTAGTAGTGTGTTGTACAATTCGTACATATCATCTGACGATAGTTTTTCACGATCTAGGATTTCTCCTAATTTAAGTGAGCGTTCTCTGCGATTCTTAACTTGTAAGATTTCTTTTGCTAGTGCGATTTGTTCTTGTGTTGTAAGTCCTTTATTCATTGTGTTTCCCTCCTGCTTGTTTTTGTTATTTCCTTAAGCTTGATTTAATTATAATACGATTTTTTCGTATTGTCAATAGTTTTTATCAAAAAAATAGGATTTTTTCGTATTTTTGATTGTTTATCATTCAAAAATGATATATAATGTAATTATAAAAAATACGAGGTAATCGTAAATGGATGAAAAAAAACGAATGCAAATCATTGCTGAAAACATTACACACTTTAGAAAGCAACGTGGCATCACCCAAAAAGAGTTGGCTAAAGAAGTTGGAATTACGGCAAGTACTATGACAGACTATATGAAGTTAAGAAGCGCTCCTTCTTTTGGTGTTATCCAAAAACTGGCTGATTATTTCGGTGTTAAAAAATCAGATATAGATACTACTTTTAAAGAAGAATCCACCAACTCACTCCCAGATGCTCCAGATTCGCTCACACAACAGATAACGGATAAGGTAGTGCAATTAACCACTCCGAATAAAAAAATAGTGCTACGGACGTCTGAAGAGCTTCTGGAGAGTCAAAACGAAGAAGAAACGAAGATAAACGAAGTATCGGAAAATATTATCGACTTAGACGATTACAGAGAAATATCTGTTCTTTCAGTTACAGGAGTTGTATCAGCTGGTAGTGGTTCAATGCAAGATGATGATTTAGATATGGAGGTTTCATTCTATGAAGATGAAATACCAGACGACTATGATGCTATCGCTTATGTCGTCGGCAACTCCATGGAGCCAAAGATAAAAAACGGCGATTATCTTTTTATCAGAAATACGCCACAAATTGATTACAATGCCATCGGCATCTTCCAAGTCGACGGTGCTAACTATGTTAAGAAGCTACGTCAGGGATATTTAGAAAGTCTAAACCCAGATTATGCAGACATCAGACTAGATGAAAACAACGACATCCGTACAATTGGAGAAGTCGTTAGTATATATAGAGATTGAGAAAGAAAAAGATTATGAAAATAGGACCACGCACACCAAACATAAAAAAGAGAATTTCGGCACGAACAACTGGGTCCATAAACCGAAAAATCAAGAGAGCTACTTCTCCATCTTACGGACAAAAAGGAGCAGGGTGGGTTAAAGAACCCGAGCGTGCGGCCTATAATAAAGTGTACAATCAAACAACTTTTAGTGCTGAAGATGCAGAAAGCTGTGGATACGGATGTGGATGTCTAATATTCATTGTATTAGCTATAGTTATTTATTTCAACATCTTTTAAACTAAAAATCCCCACACTCGCCTTCGCCAAAATTTGAGTGTGAGGATATCCTGTATAAGAAACAACCATTCAAAAGGTCGTTTTCTTATACCCATTTTATCAAAAAAGTGAGGTAAAAACAATGGCATACTTCAGAAAAAGGGATAACGGCTGGGAATATCGTATCTCTTACAAGGATACAGACGGCAAATATAAGCAGAAATCAAAAAGCGGGTTCAAGACTAAGAAACTGGCTCAAGCAGCAGCAAGAGAGATAGAGGACAGCTTGTCCGAGAATATCCTGACAGACAAAGATGTCACGCTTTATGATTTTGTAAAAACCTGGTCAGACGTTTACAAGCGCCCACACGTCAAAGATAAGACTTGGGACACTTATACCAAAAATCTGAAGCATATAAAAACCTATTTTGGAGAATTAAAAGTAAAGGATATAACACCTTTGTATTATCAAAAAAGGCTCAATGAATTTGGGGAGAAATACGCCCAGGAAACCCTTGAGAAATTCCATTATCAAATTAAAGGCGCTCTAAAAGTTGCAGTCAGGGAGCAAGTGATCAACTACAACTTTGCTGAAGATGCCAAAGTGAAATCACAAATCGAAACCAGGTCAGAGGATAATGACTTTTTGGAAGAGGGCGAGTATAAGGCTCTAATTTCGTCCACACGCTCAAATATCCAGTATGTGTCCTATTTTACCCTCTATCTCCTTTCAGTGACTGGTATGCGCTTTTCTGAGGCTCTGGGGCTCACCTGGGACGACATCGACTTCAAAAATGGAATCATAGGCATAAACAGGTCCTTTGATTATTCGAAAACGCAAGATTTTGCTGATCTAAAAAATGAAACATCGAAAAGGAAAGTCCCGATAGACAAAACCACGATTGAAACGCTGAAAACTTACAAGAAAAAATATTGGCAAGCAAACATAAAGAACCGTGTCTGCTTTGGTGTATCCAATTCTGCTTGTAACAAGCTGATAAAAAGACTTGTAGGTCGTCCAGTCAGGAATCATAGTCTGCGTCATACTTACGCTTCGTACTTGATTTTAAAAGGGGTTGACATCGTTACGATTTCAAAACTGCTTGGCCATGAAAGCCCAGACATCACCTTAAAAGTGTATTCACATCAAATGGAAGCATTGGCAGAAAAGAATTTTGAAAAAATCAAAGAAATATTCTTAACTGCTTGAATTTGGGGCGGATTTGGGGCGAAACCCTCACAGAGCCTATTAAATCAATAG
>NZ_JAPVZO010000022.1:0-36777 GCF_041432445.1 Streptococcus sp. 27098_8_69
GGTAGAAAAGGACTTAGTCCTGTACAATACAGAACTAAATCCTTTGCTTAAATTAATTGTCTAACTTTTTGGGGTCAGTACAAAGTTCAAACTCCTTTTCTATATTATTGAAAATCTTGGATATTTCCGTCATAGGTTGCCCAATCTTGGCTAAAGAAACGGTCATTCATTTGGTAATCAGGTGCTGTTGTCGGATTGCTCAAAAAGGGATTTACCACCTTATCAAATGCTAACCAGCCTAACCAACCGATATGAATCGTGTCCTTAACAAAGTAGGGATCTCCACCGTTTTTTGAAAAGTCAGCGATATTGGTGAAGCCTTGACTCTCCAACTGGTAACGAATTTTTTCAACTGTGTGTTGATACATCTCCTCACTTAACCCGGTATAATCCATCCATTTTTTATTGACAGGTTGAAAGACAAAGAGCACATTGACCTTAGATTTTGCAAATTGATCGAGCACTAACTGCAAATCATTGTACTCAGGTGATTTGAGAAAGTTAAAATTCTTTTGAGATCCTTCCCATTTTTTCCAATCTTTCTTTAACTTAGTATTGTAAAAATGATTATCTACTCCCAAATCATTATTGGTCGTATTTTCTTCACCCTCTTTTCGAGCGATATTTTCCAATTCTTCATAAGAAAATTGGTCTGGGAGACTGCTCAAATATTTTTCAATATGATCTTTGTACTTTAATCGACCATGAATGGAGAATTGACCAAAAAGAGCTGATTGTTTCTCATTTAATTGCGACGAAATATTAATCATACTTTGGTCGAACTCTGATAATTTTTCTCCTTTGGCTAATTTCTCAACGATGCTCTTCATAGAAACACCAGGATTTTGCTTTAAGAGTCTATTGGCAGCATACTGAGAGGCTGCATCCCCAGATTGATTTTCCAAGAAGGCAGTCAACTGATCATTATTAAAATAGGTTTGGAAAATAGTCGGGTCATGATCTTCTTTTGTAAACCACTGTGGGGAAATGACAAATACCGCTTGCTTATTTTCAAGTTCGGATGTGATTTGTTGTATCCCAAAATACTGACTGAGGGTAGCTACTCCTGCCTGTCCCATAAAGTAAGGACGATAAGAACGGTCATACTTTTCAGCTAGTACTGCTGGATGCATACTATCAAAACGCATCCACTCACTAGATCCAAAAAAAGGCACAAAACGCATATCAGGATCCGTAAGAGCTCTTACTTTTTGACTTCTTTCCTTAAAGCTTTCTGCACTTATCGAAGCGGCAGAGTATTTTTCCTCCATGAGATTATGACTTGGGCTACTTGGATAGAAACAGATAAGAAGGCACACCAACAAGCCCGCTACAAAGACAGGCCCGAAAATTAGCCACAAGCGTTTAAGCATTCTTTAACTCCGTAATTCCTGCTACGATTTTATTAGCTGTATTCCAGTCATCACGACCAAATTCTGTAACTGGGACACGAATATCAAATCGGTTTTCGATTTCCACGATTAATTCAACTGTCCCCATACTATCCAAGACACCTGCATCAAAAAGATCCTCATCCATCATGTCAGAAACATCTTCCATAAACAATTCATCAATAATTTCAATAACTTCTGATTTGATATCCATTTTTTAATTCCTTTTATTTTTTAAACCATAAATCATTCAAAAATCCAGAGAAGATTAAGAATGAAATCATCACGACATGGAAGGTTATAACCATGCCAAGCAACTGAACCCAACGATTCTCAGGCAAGGGAGCTTGCCCTGCTTTCTTACGTTCTTTATTGAGCGTTCTTTTCTTTCGAACCCAGGCATCATTAATGACTAAGCCCACTCCATGAAAGAGTCCGTAGGCGATGTAAAACCAAGTTATCCCATGCCAGAACCCCATAAGGAGCATATTCAGGATATAGGCGACACTTGAGGTCACATTTCGATTCTTAAAGAGCTTCTTTCTCGTCATCACCATGACCATGCGCATAAAGACAAAGTCACGGAACCAGAAGGATAAACTCATGTGCCAACGATTCCAAAACTCTTTCAAATCTCTTGACAAGAAAGGTTTGTTGAAGTTGATCGGACTACGAATCCCCATCAGATTTGAAATAGCTAGAGCAAACATGGAATAACCCGCAAAGTCAAAGAAGAGCTCCAGACCAAATGTGTACATGACTGCAACTACGTAGTAGTTAAAGAAGCCACCTGTTTGTAAAGCTAAATTCTTTAGCGGTGGCAATAAAATCTCGCCTAAAATATGAGCTAGGATAAATTTATACAGAAATCCCCACATGATATACCGAACGGACTCGGCTAGCATATCCATCAACTCATCGCGCTCTGGAATCGTCTGATAATTTTCATTAAAACGTTTGAAACGATCAATAGGACCACTTGAAAATGTCGGCATAAAGAGAAGAAAACGCAAATACTCCCACATCTTCAAATCCTTAATGACTCCATCTCGAAGTTCGATGATGATTCCTACCGAACGAAATGTCAAATAAGAAATTCCCAAAAATCCAAGCAAAGACTGCGTTCCATTGATAGCAGGCTGCACCTTGACAAAGATGATGGGAAGTAACGACAACAGACTAACGAGATAGAAAATCCATTTGCCGTCTCGGACTTTTCGATACTGCTTGTAAAAAAGAACCAGTACCATTTGCCAAATTAGATAGATTCCTAAGGCAGCTAATTGATTGGTCTTGCCTCCCGTCAACATAGTGACTATAAAGAAGAGACTAACCAATATTTCATACCAGCCAAAACGTTTTTTGAAAAAAAGACCGATAAAGATTGGCAAGGTAGCGGTAATCACGTAGACAAAGTACTGTAGATTTCCATAAGGCTCAATATGAGGAAGCTGTTTAAGAAGCTCCATCATCTATTATTTACCTCATTGATTAAGCCTTTAATGTCAATCTTGCCATTTGGAGTTAGTGGCAATTCCTTTCTGTAAAGGAACTTAGACGGCATCATGTAAGACATCATAATATCTTCCAAGTCTTCCTTGATCGCTTTCGTGATATCGATGTCGCGCTCAAATTGTTCTTTGACGCCATCTTTTAAGATAACATAGGCCAAGAGGTTTTGAACCTTGTGGTCTTTGTTGTAACGTGGAACTGCAACAGCGGATTCAACATACTGAGATTTATTCAAGTTTTGAGAAACATCTTCTAGCTCAATGCGGTAACCGTTAAACTTGATCTGGAAATCCATCCGTCCACCATAGAGAAGGAGGCCTTCATCTGTCATAGTACCGACATCTCCCGTATGATAGGCTGGCAGACCTTCAAATTCGAAGAAGGCTTCAGCTGTTTTCTCTGGATTATTCATATAACCTTTTGAAACGGCTGGGCCAGATACGATAATCTCCCCTTGCTCTCCGTTTGGCAGTTTATTGCCCTCTTCATCGATGATGAAGGTAGGTGAATCTTCTTTGGTGTAGCCAATCGGAAGACGTTTCAAGGTTGCTAACATCTCATCTGTAATAGCGACTGCTGATAAAGCAACTGTTGCTTCCGTTGGACCGTAAGCATTGATGATACGCGCATTTGGGAAACGCTCGCGCAATTTCTGAGCGGTTTTAACGGTCAACTCTTCCCCATCAAAGTAGAAATGGGTAATTCCTGGCATCTTTTCAGCATTGAAATCCTCCGACAGCATTGCCATATCTGCAAAAGATGGTGTTGAAGTCCAGATAGCAATCGGAAGTGAAAAGATGGTCGCAAAGAGTTGCTTAAAGTCTTGAGTGATAGCTGATGGAAGAGCAAAAAGCGTACCACCAAGTGCCAAGGTCGGTGCCCAATACATGACAGACAAGTCAAAAGAATAAGGTGGTTGGGCCAACATTTGTGGACGCTCTGGCGTCGCAAATTCCTTGTCCGTAATCATCCAGTTGGTAAAACTGAGCAGATTATCATGCGAAATCTGCACTCCTTTTGGTTTCCCAGTTGTCCCTGATGTAAAGATGATGTAGTAGTTATCATCCCCCTTGACTGGATGCGTCATCTCATAACTTGCCCCTTGAGCAAAGGCTTCTTGAACCTGAGCTAGATTCATCATCGGTGTAGAAACCTGCTTCAATGGAAAGTCTGAGATAGCAATAATCAAGCTTGGCTCAGCCACTTCAAGAATGGCAGACACACGCTCCAAGGCAGAGTGGCTATCAATTGGAATGTAGGCATGACCAGATTTTGTCAAGGCTACAAAGGTAGCCAACATCTCATACTCCTGACCACCAAAAACGACTACAGGAGATTTTTCAGGTAAATCTAGTTGATCGATGGTTGCAGCCAAACTATCCGAATCAGCCTTCAAATCACCATAGGTACGTTCCTCACCAAGAACATTATAGACTGGAAAGCTAGGCTGAGTTTGGGCGAAGTACTCAATCGCTTCAATCATATCTTTTATCGGTTTATTAGACACAGTTCGTTTTCTCCTTAAAGTTAAAATTCATTGTAGATAAAGCCACCCTGACCTTGACCTAGGTAACTAAAAAAGTAAAGCAAACCCAGTAAAACAATAAAATACAGGACCGTTTGCCCTAAAAAAATATATAATGGTTTCTTTCTATCCATGATCGATTTCTTTTCTGTAAATTTCCGTCAATTTTTCCACAAACAATTACTATTTTTTCTTGTTCCCATTTTACCACTTTATTCCCTCTATTTTCAACTGTTTACCATTTTTAGAAAGCACATTTTAGCTTATTTTAAGACAAGTTAAAATATTAATGTTTTGCCCTCAAAAAACAACAAAGTTTGAGAATCCAATCTCAAACTTTGTTACAAATAGCTCTTTTATCTTAGAAAAGTGAGAATACAAGCACGGCCAAGGCTGCACCGATAACAGGTCCCACAACTGGAATCCAGGCATAAGACCAGTCTCCATCTCCCTTGTTTGAAATTGGCAAGATGCTGTGCATGATACGAGGGCCAAGGTCACGAGCTGGGTTCAAGGCATAACCTGTTGTCCCACCTAGTGATAGACCGATACCGACAATCAAAGTTCCCACTGCAAAGGTTCCGATACCAGGCTGAAGGTCATAAAGCCCCAAAGCAAAGATTGTCAACACCAAAACAAAGGTTCCAAGGATTTCACTGATCAAGTTAGAAACTGTATCCTTGATGGCTGGACCAGTACTGAAGGTTGCCAGGATATTGCCTGCATTTTCCTCTACCTCATAATGCGGTTTGAATTGCAACCAAACCAAAATCTGACCGAGCATAGCCCCTGCAAACTGAGCTAGGATATAAGGGAATACTGATGCCCAAGGTAAGTCACCTTTTAAGGCCACACCGATGGTCACAGCTGGGTTTAAATGAGCTGGACTGAGCTTGCCAGATACAAATACTGCAACCGCAACTGCAATCCCCCAACCCATAGTAATCACAATCCAACCTGCATTGTTGCTCTTGGTTTTAGGAAGAACCACACCTGCTACAACACCATTTCCTAGAAGAATTAGGATTAAAGTCCCTAGAAATTCTCCAAATAATTCATTCATCATCTTTCTGTCTCCATTAAAAAGGAGGAGAGGGTAGACTAGGAGTCCTGCCCGCCACTTCTTTTATTTTTTCTTAATTTTTTAATGCTGCCAAGTCATTTTGAGCAAGAGCTGCTTCTACATCAACACGGTAAGTTGTTTTCTCTTCTTCTGTCCAGTCATAGAATCGTCCCATTTCATCCAAAACTGGCTCTACGATGCTGTCCAAGCTATCACGCATAAAGAGCATGTGGTTGGTACGACGAAGGAGGAAGTCAACTGGGCTAAGAGCCAACTCATTGCGCATTGCATAGTGAAGGGACAAGGTGTCTGCCAAACTGAGTCCTGGAGCTTGTTCCAAGCTGTGAGCAAGGGCAAAGACCTTTGGTGCATTTGAACCGTAAAGATTTGCCAGATAATGTGCTTCCTTGCTATCCAAACCACGTGACACTCCAAGTTGCGCAAAGGCTTCGATTTCTGAATCCACATTTGCTGGGTTCAATTCTCCACCTGAAACAGGATAAGTCTTAGAGTTGATGAGTTTAAAGCTGCGGTCAAACTCTGCTTTCAAAATCTCAACTACGCGCTCCATAGCCCCTTCAGCCATCTTACGGTAGTCTGTGATTTTACCACCAGCAAGGGTCAAAAGGCCATTGTCATCACGATCTAAGCTAGACCCACGAGAAACTGCAGATGGATCCAAATGTTTCTCTGATGTGCTGCTTTCAAGCTTGCTGACAACAGATTCAACATCTTCACGCGTTTTTTCTTTCGATAGATAAGCTTCAACAGTCGCAATCAAGTTGTTAAAGCTTTCATCACTGATTGTACCGTTATTTCCTCCATTGTAGTCAGAAGCGCTATTGCCTGCAATCAATGGACGAAGACCTGCCCAGCTGCTTTCGATATCGTCAATTGTGATATTTGCTTCTGGGAAGCGATTGTTGACAATGCCAAGCAGATAATCCACATCTTCTTGAGTCACTTTTGGATGCTCTAAATCACCTGTGTAGTCTGTATCTGTTGTACCGAAGTAGGTCTTGTTTTCACGTGGAAGTACAAAGACCATTCGACCGTCACCCAAACCTGTGTCAAAGTAAACTGGTTGAGAAACCTTGATCTTGCTTGAATCAACTACCAAGTGAACTCCCTTGGTTGGACGCATTTGTGAGAATTGTGTTCCCTTATTAGACAAATTGCGCACCTTATCGCTCCAAGGACCTGTTGTGTTGATAACCAGACGGGCCTTGATTTCAAAGACTTGGTCTGTCAACAAATCACGAGCTACGACGCCTGTAATCTTGCCACTTTCGTCAAAGAGGAAGCCTTCTGCCTTAACATGGTTGGCAATAAGAGCACCATCTTGGTTAGCACGTTTAATATTTTCAATTACGAGACGCGCATCGTTGTTACGGAAGTCAAGATAAACTCCACCTCCTACCAAACCTTCTTTCTTCAAGTTTGGCTGGCGTTCCAAGACTTCTTCCTTGCTCAAGACCTTGTTAGCAGCTGGTGTGTTGTTAACACCCGCCAAAAGGTCGTACAAGTCCATGGCTACTTTGAGACGGAAGAGGCTAAAGGTCGCTCCATCCTCATCGTAAACTGGTAAAAGCATTGGGTCTGGTTTTGGAATGTGTGGAGCGATTTGTTGAACCACTGCACGTTCAGAAACTGTATCTGACACCACTTCTACGTCAAATTGTTTGAGGTAACGAAGACCTCCATGAACCAATTTGGTTGAACGGCTTGATGTTCCTTCTGCGAAGTCCTGCATTTCAATCAAACCAGTCTCAAGACCACTAGCTGCCGCCTGCAAGGCTACACCAGCCCCTGTGATCCCCCCACCGATAATCAAGAGATCCAAGGTACGTTCCTGCATTTTTTGAATTGATAATTCACGTGTTTTCTTTGAAAATTCCATATTTACACACTTTCTAACTGAGTCGCTTTATTCTTCCAGTATTAGTCGTCGATTTCCGCAAAGACTTGAGTTGCTTTCACAGCTTTCTTCCAGCCCTTGTAGAGTTGTTCCTTGCGAGATTCGTTCATGGATGGCTCAAAAAGTTCTCCTGTCTCATTCAAGAGTTTCAACTCATCCAAATCCTTCCAGTAGCCTACTGACAAACCTGCTAGGAAGGCTGCTCCTAGAGCAGTTGTTTCCAAGTTTTTGGCGCGTGCGATGTCGATTCCTAAGATGTCAGCTTGGAACTGCATGAGAAAGTTATTCATAGCTGCACCACCATCCACCTTCAAGACTTGGATAGCTGTCTGAGCATCCACTTGCATGGTGTCAATGATGTCACGCACTTGATAAGCGATAGACTGCAAGGTTGCTTTGATAAAGTCTTCTTTGCTTGTTCCACGAGTCAAGCCAAAGACAGAACCACGAGCGTTTTGGTTCCAGTATGGAGCACCTAGACCTGTAAAGGCCGGAACGACATAAACTTCGTCGTTATTGTGAGAATCACGAGCATATTTTTCAGACTCTGGTGAGTTTTCAACCATGCGAAGTCCGTCACGAAGCCATTGAATGGCACTTCCTGCGATGAAGATAGAACCTTCCAAGGCATAGTAAACCTTGCCGTTAATACCATAACCAATGGTTGTCAAGAGGTTGTTTTCAGACAACTGCATTTCTTCACCAGTATTCATGATGATGAAAGAACCTGTTCCGTAAGTATTTTTGACCATACCAGGCTCAAAAGCCAACTGTCCAAAGAGGGCTGCCTGTTGGTCCCCAGCCATACCTGAGATTGGCACTTCACCGCCGTAGAAATGGAAAGGAGCTGTCTTACCGTAGATTTCAGAGTTAGAACGAACTTCTGGAAGCATAGCCTTCGGAATGTTGAGGATTTCCAAAATCTCATCATCCCATTTGAGTTCTTTAATGTTATAAAGCATGGTACGGGCTGCATTGGAGTAGTCTGTCACGTGAGCCGCACCATCAGTCAATTTCCAAACCAGCCAAGTATCAATAGTACCAAAGAGCAATTCTCCTTTTTCTGCTCGCTCTTGAGCGCCTTCTACATGGTCCAAAATCCAACGAACCTTGGTCGCAGAGAAATAAGCATCGATGATCAAACCAGTCTTCTCATGGAATTTCTTTACATAACCTTGTTTTTTTAGTTGTTCAGCCAAAGGCGCTGTCTGACGAGACTGCCAAACGATAGCGTTGTAGATAGGAAGCCCTGTTTTCTTATCCCAGACAACCGTTGTTTCACGCTGGTTGGTAATCCCGATAGCTTGGATTTGATTTGGCTTGATACCACTTTCGATAAAAGCCCCAGCGATTACTGACTGCACAGAGTTCCAAATTTCATTGGCATTGTGCTCAACCCAACCTGCTTGTGGAAAGATTTGTGTGAATTCTTTTTGACTTGAACTGACCTTTTCCCCTTTTTTGTTAAAAATAATGGCACGAGAACTGGTAGTTCCTTGGTCAATGGCCATAATGTATTTTTCTTGTGACATGTGCTGTCCTCCTGATAAAGATCTTGAGGTTATTTCCTCTTTACAGTAACTAGTATACAAAATAAAGCGCTTTCTTGTTTATCAAGTTTTTTAAAATTTAAAAAAAAATTGATAAGATTGTGAGAATTTCACAAAAAAGACCTGGATTCCCAAGCCTTTTAAGCAAATAGTATCTGACGAATCGCTGCCAAATCTTCCATATCTAAGTCGTTTTTTAAATAATATACTGGAGTCTGGTCTTTTTTATGAATAGGATTATTGGTAACCAGCAAATCATAGTGCCGACTAGGGTCATAGGCTTCAATAGTAATAAAACGATTGTATTCCAAATAGCGTTTCAAGATAGCAGTCATTCTTGAAAATACAAGAAAACCCGCTGTTACATCTAGACCAATCCGCATATGATGACCGTCATTTTCTGCCATGTATTCCATCAATTGAAGCAATTCCCAAAGTATTTTTTTATCCAAGTCCGTCTCCTGCTGAAAGGCAGGTAAAGCATGAAAAATCTCCTCTGCTGTCTCTTTAAAATCATGTTCCATCAGCAAATAAGGATGACGATTCTCTAACTGGTACTTATAGCGGTCTTGTAAAATATAGCCCTTGAATAGATAGACTTGACCACAAAATTGACTCAGTTCATAGGTGACATGGTCTTCCGTATAACCGCCTAGCAACCCCTCTTTCTTCATTTTTTGAATCAGTTGCGTCAACAAATCTGCCAACCGCCCTCCAAACCCAAGGATATACTCCATGGTATGTAGGGGCAAAATGCGATGAGAAAGAAGAAAAGAGAAGAAAATCATCATCTCACCATCCTCAGTTCCCAAAGGAATGTGTTGCCCAGCAAAAAAGGACGGTGTCTTTCTCAACAAGCGAAGGTAGAAAATATTGTCAAAATAGCCTCGCATTTTATCTTCTATGACTTGAAATTGACAGGCATTGACACGTAAACGTTGTTGGCTGATATGATTCCACAAAATCAAGTCTAACTTCTGCCCCGAAGACAATTGAGCACCACAGATTTCTTCTAAACTAGCAATCTCCCGCCTTCTCTCAGGCTTTTGCATTTCATTTCCCCAGTCCTTACTCGACCAAACCTTACGTAAAAGACAGAAATAAAAGTAACGAATCTGGTGCTCTGGACCTCGCAAACGTCCGTTTTGGATAGATAAATCAAATTCGGATAAAATCTGATTTAAACCAGATAAGTGGCGCCCAAGCGTGGCCTCACTGACCATCAATTCTTGAACCAGCTGATGGGCTTGAAACTGCTGGTGATAGAGCAGATATAGTAAAATCTGGTATTTCACCGCATTGTCTAAAAATAGGCGACGAATATCACGCCCCTTAGTAGTCGCACCGACTGACAAGTTGACCTGCTCTTCCTGTAAATGAATCTGTACATCTAGACCAACTGTTTGCGCTCTTTCATTTGTGAATAAGATGTACTTGGTCACAGTCGCTTTAGAGAAGCCCGTCTCCTCCATCAGTGCTTTTAAGGTCGTTTGTGACTCCTGCAATAAAAAAGAAAGGACTAAAAATTGGCCAGCTTCAGCTTTTTCCATCAAGTCTCCTAAATACATTTGTTACCCCTTTCATTTTCTTCTTCAAGCATAGCATAAATCTTACAAATGCTGAAATAATCTGTTTCTCTTTTTATTTTCATGCTGATTTCCTGGTCCATTATCCTGAAAATCAGCAAACACACGGCTCCCCCTTTGGGCATTTTTATGCTAAAATAGTAGCTATGGATAAAATTATTAAAACTATATCAGAAAGCGGGGCCTTTCGTGCTTATGTTCTTGATAGCACTGAAACCGTCCGCACTGCTCAAGAAAAACATCAAACTCAAGCTAGCTCAACTGTTGCACTTGGCCGCACCCTTATCGCCAGCCAGATTCTCGCAGCCAATGAAAAAGGAAATACCAAGCTAACGGTTAAAGTTCTTGGAACTAGCTCTCTAGGAGCCATCATCACCGTAGCTGATACCAAGGGGAACGTCAAAGGTTACGTTCAAAATCCTGGTGTTGACATCAAAAAGACTGCAACTGGTGAAGTTCTAGTCGGACCTTTTGTCGGCAATGGTCAATTTCTCGTTATCACAGACTACGGCACTGGAAATCCTTACAACTCCATGACTCCGCTTATCTCTGGAGAAATCGGAGAAGATCTTGCCTTCTACTTGACAGAAAGCCAACAAACTCCGTCAGCAGTTGGACTCAATGTCCTTTTGGACGAAGAAGACAAGGTCAAAGTAGCAGGCGGTTTCCTTGTTCAAGTTTTGCCAGGAGCCAAGGAAGAAGAAATCGCTCGTTTTGAAAAACGCATCCAAGAAATGCCTGCCATTTCAACTCTTCTAGAAAGCGACGACCATATCGAAGCTCTTCTAAAGGCTATCTATGGCGACGAACCATACAAACGCTTGTCTGAAGAAGAGATTCGTTTCCAATGTAACTGCAGCAAAGAACGATTTATGAAGGCTCTTTCTAGTCTTCCAAGCTCAGACTTGCAGGAAATGAAGGACCAAGATCATGGCGCAGAAATCACTTGTCAATTCTGTCAAACAACTTACAACTTTAACGAAAATGATCTGGAGGAACTCATTCGTGACAAATCTTAATACACCTTTTATGATTGGCAATGTTGAGATTCCCAATCGTACCGTTTTAGCACCCATGGCCGGCGTGACCAACTCAGCCTTTCGTACCATTGCTAAAGAACTTGGGGCAGGCCTCGTTGTAATGGAGATGGTCTCTGACAAGGGAATCCAATACAACAACGAAAAAACTCTTCACATGCTTCATATCGATGAAGGAGAAAACCCAGTCTCTATCCAACTATTTGGTAGTGATGAAGACAGCCTAGCACGCGCAGCAGAATTCATCCAAGAAAACACCAAGACCGATATCGTGGATATCAACATGGGCTGTCCAGTTAACAAAATCGTCAAAAACGAAGCTGGCGCTATGTGGCTCAAGGATCCAGACAAGATCTACTCTATCATTAACAAAGTTCAATCAGTCCTTGATATCCCTCTCACTGTCAAAATGCGTACGGGCTGGTCTGACCCATCTCTAGCTGTGGAAAATGCCCTCGCCGCTGAGGCTGCAGGTGTTTCTGCCCTTGCTATGCACGGTCGTACTCGTGAACAAATGTACACTGGACATGCAGATTTGGAGACTCTTCACAAGGTTGCACAAGCTCTGACAAAAATTCCATTTATCGCTAACGGTGACATTCGCACTGTTCAAGAAGCCAAACAACGCATCGAAGAAGTCGGTGCTGATGCCGTTATGATTGGACGCGCAGCTATGGGGAATCCTTACCTCTTCAATCAAATCAATCACTACTTTGAAACTGGAGAAATCCTTCCTGATTTAACCTTTGAAGATAAGATGAACATCGCTTACGAGCATTTGAAACGCTTGATTAACCTCAAGGGAGAAAAGGTTGCGGTCCGTGAATTCCGTGGACTCGCTCCTCACTACCTCCGTGGAACATCAGGTGCAGCTAAACTCCGTGGAGCTATCTCACAAGCAAGCACATTAGCCGAGATTGAAGCTCTATTGCAATTAGATAAGGCCTAAACTTCTATACTACCTTTCAAGTAAGGGTTGATTTCTAGACCCTCTCATACCACCGTACCTGTCGTTCTGCATATGGCGTTTTAACGTATTACCGTTCAAGGTAACAATCCAATCCCCCCCAGTCTAACGGGTAGTTTGCACCAGGGCTATAAGCCCAAATTACCAGCCAGCGCCTAAAGACGCTGGCTTTCACGTTGTTCAAGCCTCATTGCTCTTGACTCGTCACTTGCCTCTTAAAGAGGCGTGAGTATTACTTACCACTATCCCTAAAGGGATCCTCATATTCTTTCACACTTAATTTATCTAGTGCTATATCATGCTGTACTCGTTCTCAAATTTTTATACTCGTGAAGAAATCATCCACTGGATAATTTCTTTAATCTTGTATGTATTTCCTTATCGTGGCTTCATTAAGCCCTACTGTACTCACATAATAACCTTCCGCCCAGAAATGTCGATTTCCAAACTTGTACTTGAGGTTGGCGTGTTTGTCAAACATCATGAGTGCACTTTTACCCTTTAAATAACCCATGAAACTAGAAACACTTATCCTTGGTGGAATACTGACTAACATATGTACATGATCGGGCATCAAGTGTCCTTCGATAATTTCAACTCCTTTATAGCTACACAAACGATGAAATATTTCACCTAAACTACTCCGATATTGATTATAGATGACTTTTCGTCTATACTTAGGGGTGAACACAATGTGATACTTACAGTGCCACTTTGTGTGTGATAAACTATGAGACTTTTGTGCCATGGTTTTCTCCTTTCGCTTTACAATTGGCTTGAACACCTTTATTGTATCGCGTTTGGAGTTTTTTTGGTATAACCTTTGACGCGCACCCGCATAGCGGGTGGTTTTTTTGTCTCGCACCTAACGGAGCGAGACGGACTAATAGTCACATAACACAAAAAAATCTCTTAGATTCATTTCTAAGAGATTTTTTTCTTTCTTCTCCCCCTCACAACCAGCCTTCTTCTTCGGCGGTTTTGGCCGCTTCGGTTCGGTTGCTGGCACCTAGTTTGGAGAGGATATTAGTCATGTAATTACGGACGGTACCATTTGAGAGGTAGAGCTTATCTGCAATTTCTTGGTTGGACAGCCCCTGTGCAACTCCATGCAAAACAGCGACTTCTTGCTCGGTCAAGGGATTGGGATGGGTCATCATGACTTCCATGAGCTCTGGAGAATACTCCTTACGTCCCTCTAACACAGTATGTAGGGTTTGCATAAGCTCGGCAATGCTCCGCTCTTTCAAGACATAGGCATCAACTCCTGCTTTGACAGCTCGTTCAAAATAACCTGGCCGTTTAAAGGTCGTGACGATAACCACCTTGGTTTCAGGAACTTCTTGTTTGATCCACTCAAGTGCTTCTAGTCCCGTCTTGACTGGCATTTCGACGTCAAGGATGGCAATATCTACTGCTTCTTTCTCCAAAACCTCGATAGCCTCGGCTCCATTTTTTGCCTGCAAGACAGTCTCCACATCTGGTTGGAAACTTAAGAGCTGGCACATGGCGTCTCTAAGCATACTTTGATCTTCTGCGACTAATACTTTCATCTACTTTCTCTCCTTATAAGGCAGACGCACGCGCACCTCTGTTGGTTGTTTCAAACTGACCAGCTCTACTTGACCTAAGAAGGCTGCTGCACGGTCACGGACTGTATGGAGTTCATTTCCTTTTACAGTTGCAAAACCTTTCCCATCATCTCGGACTGTCAGGAGCAATTCTTGATCTGTACGTTCCAGTTTTAGATAGGCTTTATTAGCGCTGGCATGCTTGATGATATTGGTCGCCAGTTCCAACAAAATCATAGCGGCCGTAGACTCCACATCCTGGGTCAAACTAGCCTTGTCCAATTGATTGTCAAGCTCAACCTCAATCCCAGCAATCTCCAGCATCTTTTTGACAGTTTCAAGTTCTGAAGCTAGGGTCCGTGATTTCAGATTTTCCACAATGGTTCGCACTTCATTCATGGAATCTTTGCTAATCTGGTGAATTTCTTTTAATTCCTTCTCCACCTGTGGATAGGCCTGCATCTGAAATAACTGCAAGGCTAAATCTGTCTTGACACTGAGCATAGCAAAGGTATGTCCCAGACTATCATGCAAATCCTGACCGATACGACTGCGTTCATTTTCAGCAAGCAATAGATTTATCTGGGCATTTTGCTTAGCCTGAGCTTCTTTCAAATCCTCCACAATCCGAATCCGAACCATACCAAATGTCATTAAATCGACAAAAGCAAGAATTACAAGTAGATAGAATAGAAACTCAACTTCGATTCTCTGAATAATCAACAGTTGGCCCACAACAAGCACTTGAACAAGGAGAAAAGTCCAGACATGTAAAGACTTTAAACTACGTACACCAAAATGATAAATTAAGAGATTGGAAAGGAAAAAGAAGAACCAGATATAATTTACAGCAACAAAGGCGGTGTTCCCAGCTACATAGACCAGCATGATGCCCCAGAAAAGCCAAGATAGGCGCTGATTCTTAGTTGTTAAAACACCCAAATACGCCACTACAAATAGAATATCAATCAATAAATGCCAGACAGGAAGCCACCCAGTCACTACAGGTAGGATGGGGAAAATCATAAAAATTAAACTGACCCAGAACATATAATGTATGCTTTTCAGTCTTTCAAGCATTAAGCATTCTCCCTATGACCTTGAAGGTAAATGGTCAAACCAAACAAAACTGCTGAAAAAACAAGTAGATAAACTGTGGCTGATAAATTGATGCCACCCTCGTTTAAGAAGGTCTTGAGCAACTCCATCAACTGATAGCTTGGTAGACGCTTCCCGATTGCTTGCATCCAGTCTGGAAATAAAGAGACAGGCATCCAGAGTCCGCCTAAAACAGCCAAGCCAAAGTAAAGAAGATTGCCCACGACAGACATCAGCTGACTGGACGGCAAGAGAGTCAGGGTTAAGCCAAGTGCTACAAAGGCAACACTTCCTACTATCAGCAATAACGCAGCCCCAATCCAGTTTCCAAGAGACATATCCACACCTCTTACAAAATGCCCAACTGAGAAAACAACCAGAATTGAGACCAAATAATCAACCATCATACTTGTTATCTTTGATAGATAATATTCTACCATATTTACAGGGCTATGACGTATTATTTTCTGCCAATTGTTGATCTTGTCGGTATGTAAAACAACTGGGAATGAAAAGATAGCTGTTGACATCATGGAAAAGGCTGTCATAGAGATGAGGTAGTCGCGCATAAAATTAGCCGGTCCACCTGGTGTTTCCTGGTACATGCCTGAAAAGAATAAATAGAAGGCTGTCGGCATCCCTACTGATAATAAATAATAGACTAGTTGCCGTTTGGTCAATAGAAATTCTATTTTATTTAATGCGATCCATCGTTTCATCTTAGTCATCTCCCTTCTGTGTTTCTTCAAAGATTGTATCTAGCAAACTACGGTTATTAACTTCGATTTCTTGTATGCTACATCCTGCTTGAACTAACAGTTGCCAAAAAGCATTTGCCTCTCGTGTGACTACTTGCAGAGCATCTTGTTTTTGTACCCAGTTTTCAACCAAGTTAGACTGCTCAACAATTTCCTTGTATGCCAGAGGAAGGATAAAATGCTTTTCAATCTCCTCACTACGCATAGCTAGAGGCGTCGTATCACGAATCAACTCTCCCTTATTCAAGACCAAGATTCGGTCCGCTGTATGCTCTACCTCTTCGATGTAATGGGACGAATAGAGAATGGTAACTCCCTGCGCTTTTAGATCCTGAACAATTTCCCAAAAGCGTTGACGAGTTGAAGTATCCATGGCAGCAGTTGGCTCATCTAAAAATACAAGCTTTGGTCTGCCAATCAAGGTCAAGACAAATGAAAAGAGACGCTTTTGCCCACCTGACAATTTTTCTGCCAATTGTTCTTTTTGTTGCTTGTTAAACTGCAATAGTTGATCGATTTCCTGGTTGCTCAAGGGATTTGGATAAATACTTTGAAAGAAAGCAATCAACTCTTTGACCTTTAATTTCTGAACGATGACATTTTCTTGAGGTAGGTAGGATCTTGTGTAGTCTAACTTAGAACTCGTCACTGACAAGCCTTGGATGGATACTTGACCGCTTGTGACCAGTTTATCTCCAAGCAGACAGTCCAAGAGTGTGGTCTTCCCAGCACCATTGGGCCCAATCAAGGCGACGCATTCACCTTCAGCTACCTCAAAGGAAATATCCTTCAAAATAGCCTTGCCCTTGATGTTTTTATTTAGGCTTTCTACCTTAATCATGTTCATGATATTCTCCTTTCAGCCATTCCATCCCTATAGGAAAGGCGATAAAAATCATAAATCCTAGTCCCCAGGCACCACGGATGAATTGGTGAAGGAAGGCTTGATCAAACCAACCTGTAAACACTTCTACCAACCATACCACTAGTGATAGTCCAATAAAAAGATAGAGAAACGCTTTTTTCATTTTTCAAACTCCTTTTTCACATCTGAGACTAATTTCAAACCTTCTCGGATAAGCCAGGACATCATTCCAAATCCTGCAAATAGCTCCCAAGGAAAATGATAGAAATCTTCATCCAATCCTGAGAACATGAGATAAGTCATGACTCCTGCTGCTACTAAACTCATTGCGACAATTACTTTATGTTTCATTTTTTCTTCCTCCACTTGATACATCTAGTATAATTCTTTGAAGGTAGAATCACTAGAAACTTCTGTCATGAGGAGATATGACAAATGTCACAAAAAGTCTACTCAGCTATGAAAATAGAATTCTTTCCAAATCAAAAAAGGTCGGGAAATCCCGACCTCTTTCGTTTTCTGTTTAATTCTTATTCCACACTGAAAAGATATGGGTAAACTGGTTGTTGACCTTGGTGGATTTCAACTTCTACATCTTCAAATTCTTCTGTGATTTCTTGGGCGATTTGGTTAGCCAATTCTTCACTTCCATCTTCACCAATATAGAAGGTTACGATTTCACTGTCTTCGTCCAACATATGTTTCAATGTTTCAGTCAAGGTTTGGTGCATATCAGGATTTGATACGAGAATCTTACCATCCACCATACCAAGATTGTCATTTTCATGAATTTCTAGACCATCGATAGTCGTGTCACGAACGGCTGTTGTTACACTACCACTAACGACATCGCCAAGGGCTGCAGTCATGCGTTCTTTATTTTCTTCAATAGACTTACTTGGATCGAAGGCAAGAAGACTAGTCAATCCTTGAGGAAGGGTACGAGCTTCTACCACAACAGCTGGTTGTTCCAATACTTCAGCTGCAGATTGAGCTGCCATGAAGATGTTTTTGTTGTTTGGCAAGAAGATGATGTTGCGAGCATTCACTTGCTCTACAGCCTTGACAAAATCTTCTGTAGAAGGGTTCATGGTTTGTCCACCTTCGATGACATAGTCCACACCTTGAGCACGGAAGATGTCTGCCAAGCCTTGTCCAGCTACTACTGCGATAAGGGCGTATTCTTTTTCTTCAGCTGGTTTGCTGACTTGAGTTGCTTCTTTTTCCACTTGTGCTTCGTGTTGGTTACGCATGTTATCGACTTTAACCTTAACCAAGCTACCATATTTCAGACCTTCTTGCATAACAAGTCCTGGATCTTCTGTATGGACGTGAACTTTAACGATTTCGTCGTCGTTGACAACAAGCAGAGAATCCCCAAGGTCGTTCAAATAGTTACGGAATTCTTCGTAGTCAAACTCTTTAGCATAAGTTGGGCCTTGTTTAAGGGCAACCATGATCTCCGTACAGTAACCAAAGGTGATGTCTTCTGTTGCCACATGTCCAGCTACAGACTTGTGGTGTTCTGCATTGATCATTTCACTCATGTTGGCTGGAGTCGCAACAAAGTCTTCAGAAGCACTGTATTCACCAGTAAGAGCTGAAAGGAAGCCTTCATAGATAAAGACCAAACCTTGACCACCTGAGTCTACAACTCCAACTTCCTTCAATACTGGAAGCATGTCTGGAGTCTTAGCAAGGGCTGTTTTAGCTCCTTCCAAAGCTGCACGCATAACCTCAATAGCATCGTCTGTCTGCTCGGCTTTTTTCTTAGCACCGATGGCAGCACCACGTGATACAGTCAAGATTGTTCCTTCAACTGGCTTCATAACAGCCTTGTAGGCTACTTCAACACCAGATTGGAAGGCAAGAGCTAGGTCTTTTCCTGTTAACTCTTCTTTGGTTTTGATGGCTTGTGAAAATCCGCGGAAAAGCTGTGAAGTGATAACTCCTGAGTTCCCACGCGCACCCATCAACAGACCTTTAGCCAAGATACTTGCAGCCTCACCAACTGTTGAAGCTGGTTTGTCTGCTACTTCTTTAGCACCATTTTCGATAGTCATTCCCATGTTTGTTCCTGTATCTCCGTCTGGAACTGGGAAGACGTTTAATGAGTTGACATATTCGGCTTGCTTGTTCAAACGAGTAGATGCAGCCTGTACCATTTCTTGAAATAAGCTTGTAGTAATATTTGACACGATTATTCTCCTACAACTTTGATATTTTGAATATAGACATTCACAGCTTGAGCAGTGATGCCAAGTTGGTTTTCCAAACTAAAGCGTACACGCTCTTGGATGTTTTTTGAGACTTCACTAATCTTAGTTCCGTAGCTCAACACGGTATATACATCAACTGCAATGCTACCATCTTCGGCCGCTTTTACAACGACACCTTTAGAATAATTTTCCTTCCCAAGGAGGGCTTGGAAATTATCTTTGAGGGCTTTCTTACTTGCCATACCGACCACACCAAAAATCTCAGTTGCTGCACCGCCTACAACGGTAGCAATCACTTCATCTGTTAGTTCGATTTGACCATCTTTTGTATTAATTTTTACAGTCATTTTTTCTACCTCAACTAGTTGATACTCTATTTTATCATATTTCAAGCCAAGTGTAAAAGCAGAATACTGTATCGGCAGATATTTGCTCCTTTGACGAGGCTTTTTGAACTCAGAGCAAAAGAAAAAGACCTGATGGCCTTTTACTCTTTATTAAACGCGTTCTACTTTACCTGATTTCAAAGCACGAGCTGAAGCCCAAACTTTTTTAGGTTTACCATCGATAAGTACAGTAACTTTTTGAAGGTTTGGTTTTACTGCACGTTTTGTTTGGTTCATCGCGTGTGAACGGTTGTTTCCTGATACAGTCTTACGACCTGTAAAGTAACATACTTTAGCCATTTGTGTTTTCCTCCTATTAGATCTAATATAGCGGATGTGCTAGCACCACATACTGTACTATGTTATCACACTTTCTCTTTTTTGGCAAGGGGATTGGAAGATTTTTTTATTTAACGTAAACAACTCCTAGTTTCCCAAAAGCTACATCTCCACGGATAATCAAAGTTTTGCTGGTTGGGGCTGTCGCCACTTCGACCTGCGGATTGCTAAACACTGATTCTACCCTAAGATCCACTTTCCAATGTTGAGGGATATAAATGGTTGCACTTCCAAAAACTACGTCCACACTTAAGATTGCTACATCACCCAAAATATTTGCATTATCATAGTAAATCTTAGCATCTCCAAAAACAGCTTCCACTTGGTCTTCTACCAAGTTTTGGTCTTGATTATAAAAAGCCCCACTACTAAAAATGATTTCCTTATCAGTAGAAACTTTTTTCTCTCTATTGCTCCACAAGGTCTTTCCACTCCATGTCTTGTTCGAGTGAGTCAGCATACTTACTCCTAGAACGATGAGAACTCCCGCCCAGAACAGTGATTGATTGGGAATCGGTAAAATGTCATAAAAATGATTGGCTATCATTAAGGCCACTAGGGCTGTAAAAGAGGCTGAAGTTAAGTGACGACGCAACAAAGCTCCAACTGATTGATAGGCAAAAAATCCAATACCGATCAAGGGCCAAATCTGCCCTCCTAGAGAAGGGATTCCAAAATTCCCCTGCAATAACACTACAGCTGCCAATACTAGCAACACAATACCAAATGCTTTCTTTTTCATCTTCTTACCTCATGTTTCTTAGATTTTCTTTTAGGAGGGATTGGTAGTGTCGTGACACGTGAACCTCCTTGTGGGTTTGATAAAAGGAAATAGTGCCTGTCCCTGAGAAGGACTTATCAACCGAGTAAACTTGCCGGATATTGGCAATAGTCGACTTGGATACCCGACTGAAATAACGGGGCAGGATAGACTCCAACTCATAAAGCTTGAGCCGAACCTCATAGGCTTCTTTCTGGGTATGGGCGTAAATCTTGCTACCTTCCGTCTCAAAGAAGAGGATTTCTGCCAAGTCTAAGTAGTACTCACCCGTCCCCTTGTAAAAGATCAACCTAGGAGCCTTGGTTTCTTGCAAGAGTCGTTGCAAGTCAGCTATCTCATCTGTCAGGGCTGCAGCCTTGATGACAATCTCTGTCTCAGTTAATTCACTATCAATCTCGATTCGTAACTTCATCCTATCTCCTTTCTGCATCTACTATACCAAAGGCCAGAAGACTTTACAAGAGCAAAAAAGCAAGTGGTCACTTTTGACCCGTAAGTAGTTACGAGGCCAAGCCCACTTGCTTTGCTTTTTAGAAAATAAAGAAAAGAATTCCCAAGATGAGACCACAGGCGTAGCCAACTAGAACATCCTTGGGATAATGAACACCACCCAAGACTCGGACCAAACCGAGAAGAGCTGACAAGACCAATAAAATCAAGCCCACAGGAAAATTTGCATGCAGGCAAGACATGGAAATAATGGTTGCCGAAAAGACATGTCGGCTAGGCATTGAATTCCCAGAGCTGTCTTTATCTAGTAGCGGGACAATTTCCCAAGCTTCATAAGGACGTGGTTGATTGATCCACTTGCGAACTAGCGTCAATAGAACAAAACCAAAAGCTGGAACTAAAATATAAGCAGAAAGTTCTTTCCCAACCCCTTTACTTACAAAGTTTGTTCCCAACAAGGTCAAGTATGCCAAGGGCATCAGGACTGTCATCATGCGATTAAAGACTCGCATCAATTGTAATAGCTGTGGATGTTGAAGGAGACTTGATTTTCTCTTATCATACCACTCTTGATAGTTTTTCATGTCTATTTCTCATACTTTTCTAGGACCTGCTGGGCTGTTTTCCCCTTGGCAAGCCAGTCCACTAATTTGTCCAGACGGCGGATTTCCTGCATCAGAGGGTCCTCAATTTCCTCAATACGAACCCCACAAATCTTCCCTGTAATCGCAATCCGTTCAGGCGCATAAGACGGTGCCTGTCGAAAAAAATCTCCGTAGGTAAGGTCCCTATCCAGACAAGCAAGGATGTCACTCACCTCATAACCTGTTAGCCAACTGGTCACTTGATGAACGGATTCTGACCTCCCACCCTTTCGCTCAACCTTTGCGATCAAGGCTGGATAGACCGCAGAAAATTTCATATTGTATAATTTCTGACTCATACTTTCCTCTTTCTATTATACCAGTATAAAGAAGAAAAAGAAGGCCGTCAAGCCTTCTTTGGTTTTATTCTTCTACTTCATCTTCTGTAAATTGACTATTGTAGAGGTCAGCATAGAAACCACCTTGAGCCATAAGCTCTTCATGATTGCCTTGCTCGATGATGTTTCCGTCCTTCATGACCAGAATCAAGTCAGCATTGCGGATCGTTGACAAGCGGTGGGCAATAACAAAGGATGTGCGTCCCTCCATCAAACGGTCCATGGCTTTCTGAATCAATTCCTCTGTACGTGTATCGACTGAAGATGTCGCTTCGTCCAGAATCAAGAGTGGAGAATCTTTGAGAAGGGCACGAGCGATGGTCAAGAGCTGTTTCTGCCCGACTGACAAGGTCACCGTATCATCCAAGACTGTATCGTATCCATCTGGTAAGGTTGTGATAAAGTGGTGGATCCCTACTGCTTTGGCAGCTTCAATCACACGTTCATCACTGATACCTGTTTGATTGTAGATGAGATTGTCACGAATGGTTCCTTCAAAGAGCCAGGTATCCTGCAAGACCATTGAAAAGGCATCGTGTACTTCTGAACGCGTCATAGCCTTGGTATCCACACCATCGATGCGAATACTTCCCTTATCAATCTCATAGAACTTCATCAAAAGATTAACAATGGTCGTCTTCCCAGCTCCAGTCGGTCCAACAATGGCAATCTTTTGCCCTGCATGAGCTGTCGCAGAAAAGTCATGAATGATGGTTCGCTCAGGTGTGTAACCAAAAGAAACTTGATCAAAGACTACTTCACCCTTCATGTTGCTTAATTGTCTTTCCTTATGAGATTCGTCTTCCATCTCAGCTTCACTTAGAAATTCAAAGACACGGGTCATAGCTGCACTGGCTTGTTGTAAGCTGGTAATCCCTTGGGCAATCTGTGATAAGGGTTGAGAGAAGGTACGAACGTAGACCATGAAGGCTACGATGATACCAATACTGATATGTCCTTCAAGAGCTAGGACTGCACCGACAATGATCACCAAAACATAGCTAAAGTTCCCAACAAAGATCATTGCTGGCATCATGATTCCAGAAATAAATTGAGATTTCCAAATACTATCATGTAGGTCTTGATTCAATCCTGCGAATGTTTCTTTAGTGGTGTCCACAGCGTTATAGCTGGTCACCACATTGTGGCCAGAGTACATTTCTTCCACATAACCATTGACAGCTGCTAGGTTGTTTTGTTGGGCTTTAAAATAACCTTGTGACTTGGCCATAATGACTGAAACAGCCGCAAAACCAACAAAGGTTGAAACAACTGTTACCAATGCCAAAATCCAGTTCATACCAATCATGGTAATCAAAACAGCAATTAGCAAGAAGCTAGCTGAGATAACGGTCCCTAGACTTTGGTTGAGGGACTGAGCCGCCGTATCGACGTCATTGGTAACACGAGAAAGGGTGTCTCCTTGAGAATGACGGTCAAAATAAGCAAGTGGCAGACGGTTAATTTTTTCAGCGATAGCCGTCCGCAAGCGTTTTGAAAAATGTTGAATACTCGTTGAAAAAATATAGGCTTGCGTATAGTTGAGAATGGCACCAAGTACATACAAAATTGCTAAAAAGCTGGCGATACTTGTTACAGCCCCTAAGTCGATTTCTGTAGCCAAACCATCTGAAATCAAGTTGGTGATTTCCTTAATCTTAGTTGGTCCATAAACAGTGATAATACTTGAACATACAGCAGCCACAACTGCAACTAGTAGAGGAAGTTGGAGACCTGCTAGAAAAGGTTTGTATTGTTTCCAAAGGGACGGCTTCTTATTTTCCATGTTCCAATTCCTCCTTCGATAGTTGTGAATAGGCAATTTCTTGGTAAACTTCGTTGGTTGCAAGAAGTTCTTTGTGGGTGCCTTGTCCCACGACTTTACCCTGATCCAAGACTAAGATTAAGTCTGCATCCATGATAGTTGAGATACGTTGGGCAACGATCAACTTGGTCATAGACTGTGTTTTTTCAGCTAATACTTGGCGTAAGATACGATCTGTCTTGTAGTCCAAGGCCGAGAATGAATCGTCAAAAATGAGAATTTCTGGCTTACGAGCCAAGGCACGCGCAATGGCCAAACGTTGTCTTTGTCCTCCTGAAAAGTTGGTCCCACCTTGGGCCACTTCCGAGTTTAGACCTGCTTCCTTATCTTCAATAAAGTTTTTAGACTGAGCCAACTCAAGAGCTTGCCACATAGCAGTCTCGCTTAGTGGGCTTTCTTGACTTTTACCGAAGTCTAGATTCCCCTTGACATCTCCTGAGAAGAGAACAGCTTTTTGTGGGATATAGCCGACTTTATTCCGCAAGTCTTCCAAATCATAATCCTGCACATTGACGCCGTCTACTAGGATTTCCCCATCTGATACATCATAAAAACGAGGCAAGAGGTTCACAAGCGTAGATTTACCAGAACCAGTTGAGCCGATAAAGGCAATGGTTTGACCAGCTTCTGCCTTGAAACTGACATGTTCTACAACTGCTTCTGAATTTTTTGAATAACGGAAGGTTACATCACGGAATTCTACTTGACCTTGAACAGAAGAATTTGCCGTCTGTGGTTGACTAGGATTTTCAATAGAAGAATGCAAGTCTAGCACCTGATTGATACGACCTGCAGAAACCAAGGTACGAGGAAGGACGATAAAGAGAGCACCCATGAGCAAGAAGCCCATCACGACCTGCATGGCATAAGACATGAAGACCACCATATCACTAAAGAGTGGTAGACGGTCTGTCAGGCTAGCATCATTGATGATATAGGCACCAATCCAATAAATAGCTAGACTCAAGCCCACTCGAAATCGCCATCATAATGGGATTCATAATAGCCATCAAACGGTTGACAAAGAGATTGAGACGAGTGACCTCATCATTGGCCTCTTCAAATTTCTTATCTTGATAATCTTCGGCATTGTAAGCACGAACCACTCGAATCCCTGTCAAGCTTTCACGAGTGATACTATTGAGTTTATCTGTCAATTTCTGGATGACAGATTGTTTTGGAAAGGCAAGCGTCATGAGAACAGTTGTCATCAGAACATTGACGATAACAGCAACCACTACTGCCCAGAGCCAGTATTCAGATTTGCCAAGGATTTTTCCAATGGCCCAGATAGCCATGATAGGACCACGAGTGACCACTTGGAGTCCCATAGTAAAGAGCATTTGAATCTGCGTAATATCATTGGTCGTCCGAGTCAACAGACTAGGAATAGAGAAACGTTTGATCTCTGTCTGAGAGTAATCCAAGACACGATTAAAAATATCACTACGCAGATGATCCGTGTAGGATGCTGCAACGCGAGCTGCAAAAAATCCAACTGTCACAGATGATAGAAAAGCCAAAAGCGACAAACCCATCATCTTAATAGCTGGTGACCAAAGTGCATCCAACTGTGTCCCTGGCGTTCCTATCAATGCAGTAATTTCTGAAATGTAAGTCGGTACTTCTAACTCTAGATAGACCGAGCAACAGGTAAAGAGAACAGTCACTATGATCATACCCCACTCTTTTCCTGTAATACGCTTAGCGAGTTTCTTCATTCTTACCTCCAATTTTTTCTACATTAGCTTGAAGTCGTTCCAGAACTTCTTCAAAAATAGCGAGTTTTTCTTCGGAAACACCTTCAAGTAAACTGCGGTCAATTCGATCAAAGAAAGACTTGACCTGCTTCATTTGAGAGCGAGATTTTTCAGTCAAATGAACAAATTTTGCCCGTTTATCACTTGGACTTGCCTCCAACTCCACCAAACCATTTTGCACCATGCGCTTGACTAAATTACTAGCAACTGACTTGGTAATATTGAGTTCTTGCTCAATATCCTTAATAAGAGTTAATTCTTGATCCTGCTCACGACGATCTAAAAAACGGAGGACTTGCCCTTGCGGTCCACCCATAAATTCAATACCACAACGCTTGGCTTCCTTTTGCACCATGAGGTGAACCTGATGCCCAAAACGTTTAAAGATCAACATCGGTTTATCCATGATTTCTCCCTTCTAAATAAAATAGTTCTCTTGCGAACAATTAAGTTTTCATGAGAACTATTTTATCATTTTCAAATAAGATGTCAAGAAAAAAGTTTCCTAGAGAACTATTTGAGTTAAAATTGACAATAGTTGATAATTTCTCTATAATAGGCACTAACTTGTCTGATTACACTAGAAATGGGAGAACTTTCAAATGAAACAAGAAGAGTATAAAACCTTAGGAACCCTTGCTGTCATTTTTGGAGCCCTGGCGCTTCTTGGTTCCTGGATACCAATTATCAATGGTCTATCCTTTCTCTTTGGATTTGTTGCCTTGATCTTAGGAGTCATCAGCATTGGCCTCAATCTCCAAAATCAAAAAACATTAGCTATGATTGGTTCAAGCTTTGGCCTCATTTCCATTATCATTGTACTGATAAGCCAACTGCTATTCACTCCTATCTTCGCTGATTTTATAAGAGGCTATCGTAGCTCTTCTAATTATCTCATGGAAGAACCAACCAATGAAGATTGGCCAAATAGTACCATTGATGAATATGAAGAGGAAGAAAAGATCTTTACCTGGACTCAAGAACAGTTTGATGCCTTAATAGAGGGCGACCCTTCCAACCAAGGGCAAGGCGGTAGCAATTACAAAGACATTATCAGCGAACATGGGATTCCAGATTCTGAAGTAGATTCAAGTGACAGTGATTATGAAACCAAAAGAATCACCTATCTCTCCCTAGGTTCACCTAGTAAGGCAGTTGTTTTAAACTTTGTAAAGCAGAAAAATGGTCAGTTTCTTCTGATTCATAAATTTGCTGTCGGACTGGATCGAAAAGAACAATCTGATTCTGGAGTGAAAGTTTAACATAACTAAAAAGGTACTGGGAATAGCAATCGGTAGACCAAGCCTCGATTTCTAAATCCCAACACCACGATATTTCCACAATCCATTGGATTATGGACAATTATAGATTACTAATAACGTTTTGAGCAAAAGAGATTTTCGTCTCTTTCCTGCCCTTTTGTCATCACAGGATAAACAAACCCCTTGAAAATATTGAATTTTCAAAGGGGTTATTTTTATTCTTAGAATCCGTCTACGTTTGTGTAGATTTTTTGTACGTCTTCGTCGTCTTCAAGGACTCCGTAGAGTTTTTCAAATGTTTCCAAATCTTCACCTGACAACTCAACTTCTGATTGAGGAATCATTTCCAATTCAGTTACTTGGAATTCTTCAATACCAGCTTCACGCAAAGCAACGATAGCCTTGTGAAGATCAGTTGGTGCAGTGTAGACAGTGATTGTTCCTTCTTCTGCTTCTACATCGTCTACATCGACATCTGCTTCAAGCAAGAGTTCAAAGATAGCGTCAGCATCTTCACCTGCAAAAACGATAACACCCTTGTTGTCAAAGAGGTAAGATACAGAACCTGAAGCTCCCATATTTCCGCCGTTTTTACCAAAAGCAGCACGAACATTCGCAGCTGTACGGTTAACGTTTGAAGTCAAAGTATCAACGATCAACATAGAACCATTTGGTCCGAATCCTTCGTAACGTCCTTCTGTAAAGGTTTCGTCTGTGTTTCCTTTTGCCTTATCGATTGCTTTATCAATAACGTGTTTTGGCACTTGCGCTTGTTTGGCACGATCGATAACGAATTTCAAAGCAGTGTTTAGTTCTGGATCTGGTTCACCTTTTTTAGCTGCTACATAGATTTCTACACCAAATTTTGCATATACTTTAGAGTTAGCTCCATCTTTAGCCGTTTTCTTAGCTACGATATTGGCCCATTTACGTCCCATTAGGAATCTCCTTTTTTCACATTTTAATCTTTCTTATTATAACACAAGTCTATCCGATTTTCACTAGAGGAAATGGATTTTCTTTTGTAAATTAAGCTAGGATTTCCCGCCAGTAGCCAAGAGTTTTTTGCCTTCTTTGATCCATGAATGTTTGGAAAGTGAGAAGTAAAGTTGGGCAGTCATAACTAGCCAGAGAAGGGGCTCACATAGAATCACACCTGTATAACCTGTCCAAGGAATAATCCAAGCGACGAAAATAATTTTACCAAAAAACTCGATAAAGCTTGATACAAGTGGCAAGAATTTTTGACCGAGACCCTGCAAGCTATTTCTATAGATCAATAAAAGACTCAAAAACGGATAGAATACAGAACTGATGCGTAGGTACAAAGCCCCATTTTCAATCAAGTAACCGTCTGTCGAACTTGCCAGGAAAGAAACTAGGCTAGGACTTGCAAAAAATAGGAATACACAAGCAAAGCTTGCCCAAGCCATACTGATATAACTCCCTAGTCGAAGACCGTGGACAATGCGATCTGGACGTTTTGCACCAAAGTTTTGAGAGATAAAAGTCGTCATCGATGCTGAGATAGCCGTCATTGGCAATAAGGCAAAGGCCATGATTCGGCGTGCTGCTGTCTGAGCACTGATAATGACTGCTCCAAAACTATTGACAGAGGATTGCAAAATAACACTTCCGACAGAGACGATTGAACCCATCAAGCCCATGGCTAGCCCCTGCTCTAAGAGATCGACATAGAGGGCCTTATTCCATTTAAAATCCTTCAACCTAGGAAGGAGCTCTGGAACACTCTTTCGGATATAGAAATAACAAAGGATAGCTGACAAACCCTGGGATATAATGGTTGCAAGACCTGCAGACTGAACTCCCAACTGCAATTGTGTAATAAAATACAAATCCAGAATGACATTAACGATGGCTGAGAAAATAAGAAAACCAAGCGCAGCAAGGCTATCACCAACAGAGCGTAGCAAACCTGCAAAAAGATTATAAGCAAAGCTCACTCCCACACAGCTAACAATCATGGAGATATATTCATAGGACTGAGGGAGAATTTCTACAGGTGTTTCTAGGTACTGTAAGAGTGGATAAAGACCAAAAAAGCCCATCAACATGACAAGCACACTCAAGATAATCCCTAAAATCCAAGTTGCTGCGACAGCTTCCTTAATCTTTTCAAAATTACGAGCGCCGTAGAGACGTGCAATAACAACACCCATCCCATTTCCAACACCGAGGGCAAAGCCGATAATCAAATCAAAAATGGCTGTCGTTGCCCCGACTGCCGCCAATGAATCTTGCCCTAAAAAACGCCCAACAATCAAGATATCAGCTGTATTGTAAAGTTGCTGAAAGATATTGGACAGTAGAATCGGTAATGCAAAACTAATTAGCGCGGGAAGGATGGGACCATGAATCAGGTCCACCGTTGATTTTTTATTCATAAGGCTATTATATCAGCTTTCTAGTAGGGGAACAAGGGAGTTTGGATAAGAAAGCGTTGCCTAGATACAAACAATCTGGTATAATCGTGACAGAAAAGGAGGCCATGTATGAGCTTAACCAGCCAGTTAATTACAGATGTATTCCCAGACCTTGAGAAAGTTGACCAATTAAACAAGGAAGCCTTTCCTGAAGAAGAACGGGTCCCTTTGGAAGAATTTTTAAGTTACCAGGATAGAGATGATGCCCACTTTTTCGCTTTCTATAACGAGGAAGAATTTGTCGGCTTCGCTTTTGCCATTTCCAACCAAAAAGCTTTCTACATTAGCTTCTTTGCCATTATGCCACATCTCCGTAGTCATGGCTACGGGAGAGAAATCATTGAAAAACTCATTGATTTTTACCAACGTACCATTATTCTTGAAGTGGAGCGATTGGACGAAGACTGCGATAACCTTGAGCAACGAAAAGCTCGCATGGACTTTTATCTACAAAATGGCTTTAAAACTGCAAATGCCTTCTTAGAATACGAGGGATTGAGTTTTGAAATTCTCTATCGTGGCGACCATTTTGATGAAGAGGCCTATCGGAATATATTTCAAAAATTACAAGAAGAGAATTACTTCGACTTTCGCATCGAATACCGACGTTTTAGTGAACACTAATCTAGATTGCAACCTTGAATCTCCATTAAAGATTTGTAATTTTCTCTGTAACCAATATACAATCACCTGTCGTAGGTGATTTTTTGTTATTCCCAAATAAGATGAAAACTTGGAAAAAATTATTCTCGCATATCACAAATAAGAGGCTGGGACAAAAATCCTAGCCTCTCAATTGTCTTTGGATTATCGAGCAAGACGCAGTGGTTGAGTGGGCTCTACTACGCTGATTTCATCAGCTTTTACAGCCCTACTCAACTTTACGGAGGTGGGACGACGAAATCGAATTCTAACGAATTACCGATTTCTGTCCCACTCTCTTATCATGATTTGTCTCATAAAGATGCACTAAGTTTACGCTTTTGTTCCAGCTTCTGGCATGATCAGCCAGAGAATGAGATAGGCAAGAATTCCTGATCCACCTAGTAATGTGAAGAGAATCCAAAGTCCACGAACAAGTGTTGCATCAATATCTAAATAGTCAGCAAGACCTGCACAAACACCTGCAATTTTTTTATCTTGAACATTGCGAACTAAACGTTTTTCCATACCAACAATCTCCTTGGCATTACTTTTATTTTCAATTTATTTTATCATCAAATCAAATCTTTTGCAATAGTCTTCCTCATTTTTACTGTGAAAATCTGTCATTCCTGCTCTCATAACCTTGTTTCTTTATTCTCATATAGCAGAAAAAGTGGGGATTCCTCCGCCACTTTTACTTTTTAATCTTCAATTTCGATTTCAAGATCATCGCCAAGGTCAAGAGTCACTTCTTGATTAGCTACTTCTACTTCGGGAGCCTTTACTTTTTCATCGGCTACTGCATCGTCTTCAATCAAGCCAAACTTGACACGAACTTGGTGGTCAATCTCATCAAAGACTTCTGGATGATCTGCCAAGTATTTCTTTGCATTTTCAGAACCTTGACCAATCTTTTCGTCTTTATAAGAGTACCATGCTCCTGCCTTCTTGATGATGTCAAGATCACTTGCAATCTTCAAAAGCTCACCAGTTCTTGAAATTCCTTCTCCATACATGATTTCAACAAAGGCTTCTTTGAATGGTGGAGCTACCTTGTTTTTAACAACCTTAATCTTGGTTTCCTTACCTACGCTCGTATCTTTTTGATCACCAGTTCCCTTGATTTGTGTGCTTCCACGAACATCCAAACGGACAGAAGCGTAGAATTTAAGGGCACGTCCACCAGGAGTTGTCTCTGGATTACCAAACATAACTCCTACTTTTTCACGCAATTGGTTAATGAAGATAGCAATTGTCTTAGTCTTATTAATAGAAGCTCCAAGTTTACGCATAGCCTGGCTCATCATACGAGCTTGAAGACCAACGTGGCTATCTCCGATATCTCCATCGATTTCCGCACGAGGTACAAGAGCAGCAACTGAGTCGATAACAACAAGGTCAACTGCACCTGAATCAATCAATTTCCCAGCAATTTCAAGACCTTGCTCCCCTGAGTCTGGTTGTGACAAGAGCAATTCGTCAATGTTAACCCCAAGAGCTGCTGCATAGGCTGGGTCAAGCGCGTGCTCCGCATCGATAAAGGCAGCAATTCCGCCTTCTTTTTGGGCTTGCGCTACCGCATGAAGGGCAACCGTTGTCTTACCAGATGATTCTGGACCGTAGATTTCGATGATACGTCCCTTTGGATAACCACCTGATCCGAGTGCAATATCAAGAGCCAAAGAACCTGAGCTCATCACTTGGACCTTTTGCTCTGCACGTTCACCCAAGCGCATGATTGATCCCTTACCGAAATCTTTTTCAATCAATTTAAGGGCATCGTTTAGGGCTTTTTCACGATCAGCACCAAATTTTTTGCCAATTTCGTCTAATTTTTTTGTTGGTTTTTTCGCCATTTTATTCTCCTGTATTCTAATAGTCCTTAGACCTTCTTCTATTATAACAAATCTCCATCACTTAATAAAGCTTTGCGAACTAGGTTAAAGGCATGTAATACTGCAATTTCTCGCACATCTGCACGACTTCTACCTGCGATATTGGCCTGGATAACTTCTGCCCCCGAAGCTTGCGCCAAAGCAATAAAAACTGTACCTGCTGGATGTCCTTCTAGGCTATCTGGTCCAGCCACTCCTGTCAAACTAATGCCAAAATCTGACTGGGTCTTGATTCGCGCCTGTTCAGCCATTTTTTCAGCAGTAAAGGCTGAGACGACTCCGTGTTTTTCCAATTCAGCCTGTGGAATATCAAGCATCTTAGCTTTTTCTTCAAGGCTATAAGTCACAAAACCACCTTTAAAGATAGCAGACACACCTGAGAAATCAGCCAAAGTAGCTTGAAAAAGACCTGCAGTCAAGCTTTCTGCTGCAGTGATAGTTTTCTTTTGCTTTTTCAACTCTTCTACTACCAGACTAGCCAAGCTGGTTTCTTCCCCATAGCCATAGCAAATTTCTCGAAGTGAAACGCCCTCAAAAGTTTCTCTTTCAAGGATTTTTTGTTCTAAAGTATCTAGAACACGATCTGCTTCTTCTTGACTCTTAGCCTTGGTCGATAAGCGAAGGGTCACTTCCCCAGTTTTAGCATAAGGTGCCAAGGTTGGATCCGTCTGCTGGTCAATCAAATCTGATAGAATGGTCACTAGCTGGCTCTCACCAATCCCAAAAAAACGTAGCACACGTGAATAGAGCTTAGATCCCGTTGTCAATCTTGGAAGCAACTCATTTAAGACCATAGGTTTCAATTCACTTGGAGGTCCTGGTAGGACAACATAGGTGACACCCGCCACCTCAATCATGCCACCGACTGCTAGACCCGTTTCGTTTGGTAATGGAGTTGAACCTTGAACGATTTGAGCCTGGCGTTCATTATTTGGAGTTCTAGCATAGTCTGGTCGGTGAGAAAAAAAGTCATCTAGCTTAGCCTGGGCCTGAGGATCAAAAGTCAAGTCACGTCCTAAAAATTGGGCTAAAGTTTGCTTGGTCAAATCATCTTCCGTTGGCCCCAAACCACCTGTTAAAATAACTAGACTACTTCGATTCTGAGCAATTTCTAACAAGGATAAGAGACGATCCTCGTTATCTCCTACAGCTGTCTGAAAATAGACATCTACACCGATTTCAGCCAACTTTTCAGACAAGAATTGCGCATTGGTATTGACAATTTGACCTGTCAAAATCTCTGTTCCAACAGCTATAATTTCTGCTTTCATTTTTTCCTCCTACTTACCTATTCGGATTTCTTTGAAAAAATCGCAGGATAATTCCTACGATTTGATGGATAATTTCTTGTTATTCTGACTCTTCAGAAGATGGTGGCAAGTGGCCAAAAAGATTCTCATACAAGACTATATTGGTCTCCAAATTCGTAACCTCTGGTTGTCCGAGCGAACGGCGTAAAAGATTTTGCATCTCTAACATATGCTCAGATGTCACGATTTGGTAAGAAGTCCCTTGAAGCATTGCATCCTCTCCACGCAATTGTTGAGACTCAATATTCTTAAATGAATCTTGATAACCCATCAACTGAGGAATCGTTGTTGTTGTAATTTCGATATTTGTCTGCATATTGTCACTAAGAGCCTTCAGAATCTCTTGATAGTGACTCACACTGTTCAAACTAAGAATCTTCTCGACAACTTTTTGAATCACTTCACGCTGACGTTTTTGACGGCCATAGTCTCCTTCTGGATCCTGATAACGCATACGTGAATAAACAAGGGCTTCTTCACCATTTAGCTTTTGTTCACCAACACCGATAGAAATCGTATTAAATGGTTCCTGATCTTGGATAGAGATTGGGAAACCTAGAGTGTTGTTCACTGTAATTCCACCTACTGCATCAACCATTCTTTGAAGTCCATGCATGTTGACCATCACATAACGGTCAATGTGGATATTCATCATTTTTTGAATCGTTGAAATAGACAACTCTGCTCCACCATTGGCGTAGGCAGCATTGAGTTTAGCCTCCGTTACACTACCATCTGGCTGCTGGATTTGTGTGAGAATATCACGCTCCAAACTCATCATGACTGTCTTCTTGGTTTTAGGATTCACCGTCACCAAGATCATTGAATCACTATTACCAGCCCATGGATCTGTACGTTCAACATTCCCTGTGTCCACTCCCATAAGCAAAATCGTCAGAGGTTCAGTCGCTTCAATGACCTTGGTTTCTTCTCCGATTTTTTTATAGGTTTTGGCCAAAGTCTGTGTACTCTGTTGGTAGATCGTATAGGCATAAGCTCCCACACCAAGTACTGTCACAAGAACAAAGCCTAAAAACATTCCGATTATCTTTTTTGCCATACTTTTATTCATCTATCAGTTGACCCATTAGGTAAACATCTAGAAACTCTCCTCCTTCTATACAAGCACCACGTTCCTGTAATCCTTCTATGTTAAAACCCATTTTTTCATACAGATGCACCGCAGCAAGATTTCTTTTTTGAACTGTCAATTGTAAACGTCGAATACTACCGCTTGATTTGGCCCATTCAATAGCTTCTTCCATGAGGATACTACCGAGACCATATCCCCAGTATACTTTTTTAATTCCAAGAAAGACATCACCAATATGTCGAACTCTCGGACGTTGATCCGCCGTTATATTGATGACCCCTGCTAGCTCATCATTCAAAAAAGCTAGTAAAGTAATTTGATTGTCCGATTGGGCCTGCTTGTCAATAAAATGCTGCATTTCTGATGCAGTCATTGCAATTCCATTTTCATCCAGACTGGTAAAGCTAGATTCATGACCAATCTGATCCAGAAGTGAAATAAGAGCCGAAGCATCTTGAACTTCTGCTTCACGGATTAAAAGATCATACTCCATCTGTCAACCTCTGCAAAAGTTCTGCTGCTCGTTGACCGTGGGCATGAAAGACAACTTCACGGCCCTCATCATCTTTAAGGATTTCTAATTCTAGATAGTCAGCTGGAAGAGCCTCACCTAATAGATGCCCCCACTCAATAACCGTTACACCTGAACCAAAAAGGAATTCATCCAAGTCGATAGAATCTGCATCCCCTTCGATGCGATAAACATCTAAGTGATACAAGGGTAGACGTCCTTCATATTCTCTAACAATGGTATAAGTAGGACTCTTAATCATTTGATGAATGCCTAATCCCTTAGCCAGACCCTTTGTTAGCGTTGTTTTCCCAGCACCTAATTCACCAGTCAAAATCAACACATCATTTTTTTCTAACAAATGCCCTAGGTCTTCCCCAAGTGCAATCAACTCATCTTCATTTTTTGTGTACATGTAATTATTATACCAAAAAGTTTTATTTTGTGATATTTCCATCAACAAAAAAAGAGGAGACTCCCCTCTTTTTTTAGTTTTTGTCATTAGTTAAGAGCCATACTGATGTAGTTCAAGATAAACAAGGCATCCAAAATCCAAATCATGACATGCACATCTTTCACTTGACCTTTGACAACCTTCGTCAAAGTATAAGTTAAGAAACCAACAGCAATCCCTTGTGTGATTGAGTAGCTGAATCCCATAAAGATAGATGTGAAGAAAGCTGGAACAGCTTCAGCCATATCATCCCAAGGGATATTTTTCAAGTTAGAAAGCATCATAATTCCGACGATGATCAAAATTGGTGCAGTTGCAGCTGTTGGAACGATTGCTAGAAGTGGGCTAAAGAAGCTTGATAGGGCAAAACAGATGGCAACAACCAAAGCTGTCAAACCAGTACGTCCTCCTGCACCGATACCCGCTGCAGACTCAACATAAGTTGTAACGTTTGAAGTACCTGCAATAGCACCTACTGAAGTTGCCACCAAGTCAGAGTAAAGAGCCTTATCCAATTTAGCTGACTCATGGTTTTCACCACTTGTTGCAATGATACCAACTTTTTCACCAGTACCGATAAGAGTACCGATAGTATCAAAAATATCTGTCAATGAGAAAGCAAGAATGGCCATCAAGGTTTCTGGCAAACGAGAAGTGTTTGAAATCAGAGATCCCAATCCTTCTGAACCAAGAGCAGCACCAAACAAGGTTCCTAGGTCGTTAACGGCTGATGAAAGATTATTGCTTGCAAAGTCAATGCTAGATAAATCAACAAGACCAACAGCAATGGCAAGAACTGTCGTTGTCAAAATAGAAAGGATGATACCACCTTTGATCCCCTTTACAACGAAGAAGATAGTAATGGCAAGACCTGCAAGAGCTACCAAGACAGCTGGAGTGTTGAAGTCTACCAATCCTGGAACAGCTGCTGAGTTTGCAGTAAGTGCTGCTTGAGCCTTATCTGCTCCTTCACCTGCTACTGTATAGGTACCTGGGTCAATCGAGAATTTCAAGAGACCAGCATTCTTAATCCCAACATAAGCAAGGAAAACCCCAATACCTGCTGAAATCGCTGAACGAAGAGTTGTAGGAATAGATTCGATGATCATTTTACGAACATTGGTCAATGTAATAATCAATGAAATAATCCCACAGATGAAGACCATTCCAAGGGCTTCTTGCCATTTATAACCCATCCCAAATACGACGGTAAATGTGAAGAAGGCATTTAGTCCCATCCCTGGAGCTTGTGCATATGGCAAGTTAGCATAGAAGGCCATCATCAAAGTTCCCACAACAGAACCGATAATTGTCGCCAAGAATACACCCTGAACAGGCATTCCTGTTTGTGAAAGCATTTGAGGGTTTACAAAGAGAATATAACTCATTGCAAAGAAAGTTGTTAAACCAGCAAGAACCTCTGTACGGACATCTGTCCCGTGCTCTTTTAGTTTAAATAGTTTGTCCATTTTTAATCTCCTTTGTCATTTTACGAACAATACTACCATTATATCACCAATCATTCATCTTTTCAAGATGTTTTTTCTAATTTTAAAAATTCTTATGAGATATTATTCTCT
>NZ_JAPVZO010000023.1:0-36582 GCF_041432445.1 Streptococcus sp. 27098_8_69
TAATTTGCTTCCTTTTCTTTTGTTAGAGGGGATTCATAGGAATCCTTTTTTATTTTAAACGGTAAACAAAAAGCCCTATACAAGGGCTTAGTGTATTTAGGAGACTACACTTCGAATTCATAGAGTGCTGTAGATAGGTAACGTTCTCCGTTATCTGGTGCAAGCGCAAGGACTTTTTTACCTGCTCCAAGTTTTTTAGCGACTTCAATTGCTGCATAGATAGCTGCTGCAGAAGAAATACCGACTAAGAATCCTTCTTTTCCACCGATTTCACGGCCAAGTGCTAGAGCATTATCTGATGCTACACGAACGATACCATCGTAAGCTTTTGTATCAAGTGTATCTGGAATGAATCCAGCAGAGATACCTTGAATTTTGTGAGGACCTGGCTTTTCACCAGACAAGATAGCTGACTCGTCTGCCTCAACAGCAAAAACTTGAATATTTGAGTTAGCAGTTTTAAGAGCATGAGAAACACCAGAAATAGTTCCTCCAGTACCAACACCGGCAACAAAGGCGTATAAACCATCAGCTCCGAAATCAGCTAGAATTTCAGCTCCTGTTGTTCTTTCGTGAACCTCTGGGTTAGCTTGGTTATTAAACTGTAATGGTAGGAAACCATCACGCTCAGCAGCAATTTCCTGCGCTTTTGCAATCGCACCTTTCATTCCTTCGCTACCAGGAGTGAGAACTAGTTCAGCTCCATAAGCTTGGATAATTTTACGACGTTCCACGCTCATTGTTTCAGGCATAACGATAACAACTTTATAACCTTTAGCGGCACCAACCCATGAGAGACCAATACCAGTGTTCCCACTAGTTGCTTCTACAATGGTAGAACCTGGTTTCAATTTACCTTCTTGTTCTGCTTTTTCAATCATGCTTAGGGCGATACGGTCCTTAACTGACGATCCTGGGTTAAAAGCTTCAAGTTTTACATAAACATCTGCTGCACCTTCTGGTACAATGTTATTCAATTTAACAATCGGTGTTCTACCGATGAGTTCTGTGATATTGTTATAAATTGCCATATTAGCACCTCTTTATATAAGATGCTACTAGTATAACTCTAACTTTAACTTTTGTAAAATATAGAAATCCTATCGGAGTGATAGGATTTTTTTATATCAGTGATTCAAACCATTCATATTCAAACGATTATGATAAGCTAAGTCAAATAGATAGGTGTAAAGAGGTACAATATCAGTTTTCTTTGGAAATTCAAATTTGTGAGAATTAAAATGCTCATTGTGAGATTTTAAAAAGGCATTTTCTAAATAAGTAATCGTAATCTCACTATCATCAATCCCAAGTCCAGCAGTTTCCATTTCAACATTGATAATGTTCATGAGGAAAATTGATTTGATAGACATCTTCCGTCCGGTTGCCCCTTGTTTATCTGTAAAGATGATTCGGATATTTGTAAAGATAATTGAGTCACGAATGAGTTTATATCCACTTTGAATTTCCTCGTTCTCCAATAAATATTGTCCAAACTCTCTGGTAAGAGCTTCTTTACTTTGCTCACTGAAGTTTCCAGCGAGTCCCTGAATTAATCTTCCAAAAGCCATATGATATTTCCTTTCTTTACGATAGGTTTACAGGTGCTTCAACTTCACGTAAACCTTTATCAGTTAGAGTAACTTTTCCATTGAAAAATTCAATGAGTTCAGCCTTGATACCGTCTTTCTTTTCTTTATCAATGAAAATCATAGTGTCAACTTGATCTGTAAAGTTTGTCTCTAATTCTATGAGATTATGCTCTTTAAGAAAATTCCCATATTCTTGATACTGGGCATAGGTCATGTGAATCTGTATCCCTGCTTGCTCTTTGATTTCAATAATGCCAATTTCCTTAACTGCTAGAGCAACACTACCAGCATAAGCGCGAATCAAACCACCAGCCCCTAGTTTGATACCACCAAAATAACGAGTAACTACAACACAGACATTAGTAAGGTTGTGATTCTCCAGAACTCCTAGCATAGGAACGCCAGCAGTCCCACTAGGCTCTCCATCATCACTAGTTCGCTTGATTTCACTACGCTCACCGACAATAAAAGCAGAGCAGTTGTGGGTAGCTTTATAGTGTTCTTTTTTAATAGTTGTGATAAAATCACGAGCCTCTTCCTCACTATAGACACGTTTGGCATGACAGATAAAGCGTGATTTTTTGATTTCTTCTTGGACTTGTCCGTCCTCTTTTATAGTTCTGTATTCCATATTTTTATTGTACTAAAAAATAGCGTAAAGTTCTACATTTTACGAATAAAGAAATATGAAAGTAAATCCAAATTATCTCGGTCGCCTTTTTACCGAGCAAGAATTAAGTCATGAGGAGAGACAACAAGCAAAACAAATTCCATCCATGAAAAAAGAAAAGGATCAACAATATTGTCAGCGTTGTGGTAGTCAGATAGAAGAAGAATGGCATTTGCCTATTGGTGCTTTTTATTGCCGAGAATGCTTGATTATGAAGCGAATAAGAAGTGATCAAAATCTCTATTATTTTCCGCAAGAAAGGTTTCCACAGCAAGATGTACTCAAATGGTCAGGTCAACTGACTCCATTTCAAGAGCGGGTATCACAAGGACTCCTTCAGGCGGTAGATAAGAAGGAGGCTACCTTGGTACATGCAGTGACAGGAGCTGGTAAGACTGAGATGATCTACCAAGTTGTTGCCAAGGTGATTGATCAAGGTGGAGCTGTTTGTCTGGCCAGTCCACGAATTGATGTTTGCTTAGAGCTACATAAACGACTACAAAATGATTTTGCATGTGAGATTGCGCTACTACATGGGGAGTCGGATCCCTATTTTCGTACACCTTTAGTTGTAGCAACCACTCACCAACTATTAAAATTTTATCAAGCTTTTGATTTATTGATTGTGGATGAAGTGGATGCCTTTCCTTATGTTGATAATCCAGTGCTTTACCATGCTGTCAACAATTGTGTAAAGGAAAATGGATTGAGAATATTTTTAACAGCAACGTCAACAGATGAGTTAGACAGAAAAGTTAAACAAGGGGAGTTAAAGCGTCTCAGTTTGCCACGTCGCTTTCATGGAAATCCTCTCATTGTTCCCAAGCCAATCTGGTTATCGCATTTTAATAGATATTTAGAAAAAAATGGCTTACCTCCAAAATTAAAACTTTACATTGAGAAACAGAGAAAGACGGCCTATCCCTTACTAATCTTTGCCTCTGAGATTAAAAAGGGAGAAAAGCTAAAAGAAATTTTGCAGGAGAAGTTTCCGAATGAGAAAATAGGCTTTGTATCCTCAATCACAGAAGACCGATTAGAGCAGGTACAGGCCTTTCGAGATGGAAAGTTATCGATATTAATAAGCACAACTATATTAGAGCGTGGAGTTACCTTCCCTCGTGTAGATGTTTTTGTGGTGGAAGCCAATCATCAACTCTTTACCAAGTCAAGTTTAGTACAAATTGGTGGACGAGTTGGAAGAAGCATGGATCGTCCTACTGGAGAACTTATATTTTTCCATGACGGACTCAATCAGTCTATTAAGAGAGCCATAAAGGAGATTAAACAAATGAATCAGGAGGCAGGAGTATGAAGTGTTTATTGTGTGCTAAAAGCTTGCAAACAGAGATAAGCTTTACTAACCTGCTCTGTTTTAAAAAGGAGGAGGAACTAGTATGTGAATCTTGTATATCGTCTTTTGAGAGTATCGGTGACAACCATTGCCCTAGTTGTTTCAAAAAAGATGTGTCAACAAATTGTCAAGATTGTCAATTTTGGTGTAAAAAAGGTGTAAAGGTTGATCATGCAGCTCTTTATTCCTATAATCAGGCTATGAAAGAGTATTTTAGTCGCTATAAATTTGATGGTGATTATCTTCTTAGAAAGGTATTTTCTGAGATATTGCAAAAAGAGTTAAAGAAGTATAAGAACTATCAGATTGTGATTGTTCCTCTGAGTGACCAGCGTTTAAAAAGCAGAGGCTTTAATCAAGTTGAAGGTCTGATGAAGGAGACAGGGTTAACATATCTGGATATTTTGGTTAAAAAAGAAGTGGAGGCTAGTTCTTCAAAAAATCGATCTGATCGTTTACTTACAGAGTTTCCATTTTTATTGAAAGATGGAGTGAAGCCCCCAGAAAATATCTTACTCTTTGATGATATTTATACAACTGGAACTACCTTGAATCGTCTTAAAAGTATGCTTTTAGAGGCTGGTTGTCAGAATATTAAAACTTTTTCCCTCGCAAGATGAGGAAAAAGTTTGCAAAAATTTTATGAAAGCGTTATAATATAATTAGAAAAACAAATATGTTTAGAAAGAAGGTACTTATATGATTAAATATAGTATCCGTGGTGAAAACCTAGAAGTAACAGAAGCAATTCGTGATTATGTAGTTTCTAAACTCGAAAAGATCGAAAAATACTTCCAAGCAGATCAAGAATTGGATGCGCGTGTTAACTTGAAAGTTTATCGTGAAAAGACTGCTAAAGTTGAAGTAACCATTCCGCTTGGATCTATTACTCTTCGTGCAGAAGATATTTCTCAAGATATGTACGGTTCTATTGATTTGGTTACAGATAAGATTGAGCGTCAGATTCGTAAAAACAAAACTAAAATTGAACGTAAGAACAGAAATAAAGTATCTACAAGTCAACTCTTTACAGATGCTTTAGTTGAGGACTTAGATGTAGCACAACCAAAAGTTGTTCGTTCAAAACAAATTGATTTGAAACCAATGGATTTGGAAGAAGCTATCTTACAGATGGATTTATTGGGACACGACTTCTTTATCTATGTAGATGTTGAAGATGAAACAACAAATGTTATTTATCGTCGTGAAGATGGAGACATTGGTCTTCTAGAAGTTAAATAATCAAAAAAATTAGTCTGTAAAAGTGGTTTACACTAGTGTAAACCACTTTTTGGTTTGGATGTTTTACTATTATTTGAAAATAGTGTTTCCTCTTTAAAAGTCGCATTTTGGCTACATTTATGGTATAATAATGCGCAAGAGGTTTGTAATGAAAAAAAATGAAATAAATCCCTTTTTTATGTATCTGATTGCTATGGTAACCTTTACGATGATGACTATTTTGATTGTGTTTGTAAAGGATGATTTTGTCACTATAGCGAGCCTATTTTTATTTTTAGTATTCTATGTTCTGCTATTTAATTTCCAGAAAAAATACTACAAAAAAACGGATATCGAGCAAATCCAGTATGTCAATCATCAGGCTACGGATAGTTTGAGTGCCCTTCTTGAGCAAATGCCTGTTGGGGTTGTTAAATTAAATATGAACAGTAGTGAGATTGAGTGGTTCAATCCCTATGCTGAATTAATTTTGACAACTGAGGATGGAGAAATTGATTTTCCTCAATTTCAAATGATTTTAAGGAGTTCGATTTCATCACCTGGTACTTATGCCAATATTGGTGAGAAAAGGTATGCGGTGCATTTGGATAGAAATTCGGGTGTCTTATACTTTTTTGATGTTTCTGGTGAGTATGAAGCAACTGCTGAGCTTGTGACAAGTAGACCGGTAATCGGGATTATCTCAGTTGATAACTATGATGATTTGGAAAATGAAACGTCTGAATCAGACATTAGTCATATCAATAGTTTTGTTGCAAATTTTATTTCAGAATTTAGTACGAAATATGCTATGTTTTCGCGTAGAGTGAGTATGGATCGTTTCTATTTATTTACGGACTATACCGTACTTGATCACTTGATGCAGGATAAATTTTCTGTGATTGATACCTTTCGTGAGGAAGCTAAGCAACGGAATTTACCACTAACGATGAGTATAGGAGTTTCCTATGGTGATGGTAATCATGACCAGATTGGGAAGGTTGCTCTCCTCAATCTCAACTTAGCCGAAGTTCGTGGTGGTGACCAAGTAGTTGTAAAAGAGAATGATGAAACCAAAAATCCAATCTACTTTGGAGGCGGTTCAGCAGCATCTGTTAAACGAACTCGGACACGAACTCGTGCTATGATGACAGCTATCTCAGATAAACTTAAAAGTGTCGATCGAGTTTTTGTTGTTGGTCACAAGAATCTTGACATGGATGCTCTTGGTTCAGCAGTTGGAATGCAGTTGTTTTCGAGTAATGTACTAGAAGATAGTTATGTGGTTTATGATCCTACACAGCTGTCTCCAGATATCGCTCGAGCGATCAATTATTTGGAAGATGAGAGTGTTTCAAAACTTCTTCCTTTAAATCAAGCGATGACAATGGTTACCAAACGCTCCTTACTGGTGATGGTTGACCATTCTAAGACAGCTTTAACCTTATCCAAAGAGTTTTATGACTTGTTTACCCAGACGATTGTCATTGACCATCATCGTCGTGACCAAGATTTTCCAGATAATTCGGTCATTACCTATATCGAGAGTGGAGCTAGTAGTGCTAGTGAACTAGTAACAGAATTGATTCAATTTCAAAACTCTAAGAAGAAACGTTTGAGTCGTATTCAGGCTAGTGTTCTTATGGGAGGGATGATGCTGGATACTAAAAATTTCACCTCTCGGGTAACTAGTCGAACTTTTGATGTTGCAAGTTATCTCAGAACGAGAGGGAGTGATAGCATTGTCATTCAGGAAATTTCGGCCACTGATTTTGAAGAATATCGATTAGTAAATGAGTTAATTTTACAAGGGCAAATGGTGCAGCCATCAATCCTGGTTGCTCAAGCTTTGGAGGATAAAGAGTACGATACGGTTGTTATTAGTAAGGCTGCTGACGCTATGCTTGCTATGTCTGGTATAGAGGCCAGCTTTGTACTTGCTAAGAATAGTCAAGGAGCAATCTCCATTTCTGCGCGAAGCAGAAGTAAGATCAATGTCCAGCGAATTATGGAAGAGTTAGGTGGCGGTGGTCACTTTAACTTAGCTGCGGCACGTTTGACAGATATGAGTCTGCAAGAAGTAGGAGACAAACTAAAAACAGTTATTTTTAATGAAATAAAAGAAAAGGAGTCAGAAGAATGAAAGTAATCTTTTTAGCAGATGTTAAAGGTAAAGGAAAAAAAGGTGAAATTAAAGAAGTCCCAACTGGATATGCACAAAACTTTTTAATTAAGAAAAACCTTGCTAAGGAAGCGACAGCTCAAGCTATTGGTGAGTTGCGTGGTAAACAAAAATCAGAAGAAAAAGCACATGCAGAGATGCTTGCAGAAGCTAAGGAAATTAAAGCAAAACTGGAAGCAGAAGAAACAATCGTTGAGTTTGTCGAAAAGGTTGGTCCAGACGGTCGTACATTTGGATCTATTACCAACAAGAAAATTGCAGAAGAATTGCAAAAACAATTTGGTATAAAAATTGATAAACGCCATATTCAAGTTCAATCACCAATTCGAGCAGTTGGTTTGATTGATGTTCCAGTGAAGATTTATCAAGATGTGACAAGTGTAATCAATCTGCGTGTCAAGGAAGCTTAATTTACGATTAGTTGACAATTTTGTAAAAGGAAGGAAAGTCTGATGGCAGAAGTTGAAGAACTGCGTGTTCAGCCTCAAGATATCCTAGCAGAACAATCTGTTTTAGGAGCCATTTTTATTGATGAGACTAAACTCGTTTTTGTCCGAGAATATATCGATTCACAGGACTTCTTTAAGTATGCTCACCGTTTGATTTTTCAGGCTATGGTTGATTTGTCTGATCGTGGAGATGCTATTGACGCAACCACAGTTCGGACGATACTAGATAGCCAGGGTGATTTACAAACTATTGGAGGCTTGTCTTATCTGGTTGAGATTGTCAATTCAGTGCCTACCTCTGCCAATGCGGAATACTATGCTAAAATTGTAGCAGAAAAGGCTATGCTTCGACGCCTAATCGCTAAGTTGACAGAGTCTGTAAACCTAGCCTATGAAGCTTCTCAACCTGCTGACGAAATTATCGCTCGTGCAGAAAAAGGTTTGATTGACGTCAGTGAGAATGCCAATCGAAATGGCTTTAAAAATATTCGGGATATTCTGAATATCAACTTCGGAAATCTAGAAGCTCGTTCTCAACAGACTTCGGATATCACGGGAATTGCGACAGGTTATCGAGATTTAGACCATATGACGACTGGTCTGCATGAGGAAGAATTGATCATTTTGGCAGCTCGTCCTGCGGTTGGTAAGACAGCCTTTGCTTTGAATATTGCGCAAAATATCGGAACCAAACTAGACAAGACAGTTGCTATTTTCTCTCTGGAAATGGGTGCTGAAAGCTTGGTCGATCGTATGCTGGCTGCGGAAGGGTTGGTAGAGTCGCATTCTATCCGTACAGGTCAATTGACTGAGGAAGAATGGCGCAAGTATACGATTGCTCAGGGAAATTTAGCTAATGCAAGTATCTATATTGATGACACACCTGGGATTCGGATCACAGAAATTCGCTCCCGTTCCCGTAAACTGGCTCAGGAAACAGGGAATTTAGGTTTGATTTTAATTGACTATCTCCAACTTATCACAGGAACTGGTCGGGAAAATCGTCAACAAGAAGTATCTGAAATTTCGCGTCAGTTGAAAATCTTAGCGAAAGAACTCAAAGTTCCAGTTATAGCTCTCAGTCAGCTGTCCCGTGGAGTTGAACAACGTCAAGATAAGAGACCAGTCTTGTCTGATATTCGTGAATCTGGATCTATTGAGCAGGATGCTGATATCGTAGCCTTTCTCTATCGTGATGACTATTATGAGCGCGGTGGTGAAGAGGAGGAAGGCATTCCAAATAATAAAGTAGAAGTGATTATCGAGAAAAACCGTAGCGGTGCTCGCGGAACGGTAGAATTGATTTTCCAAAAAGAATATAATAAATTTTCAAGTATTTCGAAGATGGAGGAACCAAGATGACAGACGCATTTACAGATGTGGCTAAAATGAAAAAAATCAAAGAAGAAATTAAGGCGCATGAGGGACAAGTGGTAGAAATGACCTTAGAAAATGGTCGTAAACGCCAAAAGAATCGTTTAGGAAAACTAATTGAGGTTTATCCATCGCTCTTCATCGTTGAGTTTGGAAATGTTGAAGGAGACAAACAGGCTAATGTCTATGTTGAATCTTTCACCTATTCAGATATTTTAACAGAAAAGAACTTAATTCATTATTTGGATTAAGGATAATCATGAAAGTGAGAAGATTTCTCACTTTTTTCTTTTTCTTTCGAATGATATAGATGAGGTCAACCTCAAAAATTTAATTATTTGAAGGAGAATGAATGACATTTACTAAAGCAGGACATAAAAAGGGAACTTTTCTCAGAAAGACAGCTGTAGGATCAGCTTCACTAGTTTTAGCAGGTATTTTTTTATTTAGTGGAGGAACTGTTCATGCCAACCAGGCAAACAATGGATCACAGGCGCGTGGAGATGATTATCCCTATTATTATAAAAATGGGAGTCAGGAGATTGATAAATGGCGCATGTATTCTCGTCAGTGTACTTCTTTTGCAGCCTTTCGTTTGAGTAATGTCAATGGTTTTGAAATTCCGGCGGCTTATGGAAATGCTAATGAATGGGGATATCGTGCTAAACGAGAAGGTTATCGCGTAGATCAGCGCCCAGCAATTGGTTCTATCGCTTGGGATACGAGTGGACAGTATGGTCATGTCGCTTGGGTATCCAATGTTTTTGGTGATATGATTGAAATTGAAGAATACAATTATGGAGTCAGAGAAAGGTACAATCGACGAACGGTAAAGGCCAATTCTATGACTGGATTCATTCATTTTAAAGATGTGGGGAATACTAGCTTAGGAAATTATCAGTTATCACTCGTATCTAGTGGGACACATATTTTTACAGAAAAAGCAGCCATTATGGATCAGCCATCATTGACATCTACTGTCATTGATTACTACGAAGCTGGAATGAGTGTTCATTATGATCAAACCTTTGAAAAAGAAGGATATAAATGGATTAGTTATATTTCACGAAGTGGAAACAGACGCTATATCCCCTTAACTAAAACAAGTAGTTCTAAAAATGGTTGGGAAAAAGAGGGAACAGCTTGGTACTACTATGACAATGGTCAAAAAGCAGTCGGTTGGAAGAAGATTAATGGGAACTGGTATCATTTGCAAGTTGATGGTAGAATGACGACAGGCTGGTTAAAAGAAGGTTCGAATTGGTATTATCTGAAGTCATCTGGTGAAATGCAGACAGGTTGGTTGAAGGATAAGGGTATTTGGTATTATCTGGAAAGTTCTGGAGCTATGAAAACCAGTCAGTGGTTCCAGGTTTCAGGAAAACATTACTATGTAAATGCATCTGGAGAATTGGCAGTAAATACTACTATCGATGGATTTCAAGTTGATGGTGATGGAGTTCGAGTAGAAAATCCAGCATCATAAGTGTTATTCAGCATTTGGGCTCTTCCTAATGGTATTTTTCCCTGCTTTCCTTTATAATGGGTGTATGGACAAGAAAAAATTATTACTAATTGACGGCTCTTCAGTTGCTTTCCGAGCATTTTTTGCACTTTACCAGCAACTGGATCGTTTTAAAAATGACAATGGACTACATACCAATGCAATCTACGGTTTTCATTTGATGCTAAATCACCTGTTGGAGCGTGTTCAACCGAGTCATATCTTGGTTGCTTTTGATGCGGGTAAAACGACTTTCCGTACCGAGATGTATGCAGATTACAAGGGTGGTCGTGCCAAGACTCCGGATGAGTTTCGTGAGCAATTCCCTTTTATTCGTGAGTTGCTAGATCATCTTGGAATTCGTCATTATGAGTTAGCCCAGTATGAGGCGGATGATATCATTGGTACCTTGGGTCGTTTGGCTGAAAAAGATTCATTTGATGTAACTATCGTCAGTGGAGACAAGGACTTGATCCAGTTGACAGATGAACATACAGTGGTTGAGATTTCTAAGAAAGGTGTAGCTGAGTTTGAGGCATTTACACCAGAATATCTCATGGAAAAGATGGGTATCACACCAACTCAGTTCATTGATCTTAAAGCCCTCATGGGAGATAAGTCAGATAATATCCCTGGCGTAACCAAGATTGGTGAAAAGACTGGTATCAAGCTCTTGTTAGAACATGGCTCGCTCGAAGGTATTTATGAAAACATCGATAGTATGAAGGCTTCAAAGATGAAGGAAAATCTTGTCAATGACAAGGAACAAGCCTTTCTGTCTAAAACACTGGCAACTATCGATATTAAGGCACCGATTGAGATTGGACTGGATGATTTAGTTTATAGCGGACCAAATGTGGAAAGTTTAGGTAAATTCTACGATGAGATGGGCTTTAAACAGCTCAAACAAGCTTTGAATGTATCTTCAAGTGATGTGGCTGAGAGTTTGGACTTTACCATCGTAGATCAAGTGAAGGAAGATATGCTGAGTGCAGATTCTATCTTCCACTTTGAACTTTTTGGAGAAAACTACCATACAGATGACCTGATTGGTTTTGCCTGGTCATGCGGAGACAAACTCTATGCTACAGATAAGCTGGAACTTCTGCAGGAGCCGATTCTTAAGGCTTTTCTAGAAAAAACACCTCTGAAAGTATACGACTTTAAGAAAGCAAAAGTTCTCTTAAATCGCTTTGGTTTGAATTTGCAGGCTCCTGCTTTTGACAGCCGCTTAGCAAAATATCTCCTATCAACAGTCGAGAATAATGAAATTTCAACCATTGCTAGTCTCTATGGCCAAACTTACCTAGCCGATGATGAAACCTTCTATGGTAAGGGCGTTAAGAAAGCTATTCCAGAGCGAGAAAAATTCTTGGAGCACTTGGCTCGTAAGGTTGCTGTATTAGTTGAGACGGAGCCTGTCTTACTTGAAAAATTAAGCGAAAACGGACAATTGGACCTCCTTTATGACATGGAGCAACCTCTAGCCTTTGTCCTTGCCAAGATGGAAATTGCTGGGATCAAGGTTAAAAAAGAAACACTTCTTGAGATGCAAGCTGAAAATGAACTTGTCATTGAAAAGCTGACGCAAGAGATTTATGAGTTGGCTGGTGAGGAGTTTAATATCAACTCGCCTAAACAACTTGGCGAATTGCTTTTTGAAAAGCTAGGTCTCCCTCTCGAATATACCAAGAAAACCAAGACAGGGTACTCGACAGCCGTGGATGTCTTGGAACGTCTAGCTCCTATTGCACCAATCGTCAAGAAAATTCTCGATTACCGTCAGATTGCTAAGATTCAATCGACTTATGTGATTGGTTTGCAGGACTGGATTTTAGCTGATGGCAAGATTCACACGCGCTATGTGCAAGATTTGACTCAGACAGGTCGTCTGTCTAGTGTCGATCCAAACTTGCAAAATATCCCTGTTCGTTTGGAGCAAGGTCGTCTCATTCGTAAGGCTTTCGTGCCAGAGTGGGAGGACAGTGTCCTTCTCAGCTCGGACTATTCACAGATTGAATTGCGAGTTTTGGCGCATATCTCTAAGGATGAGCACTTGATTAAAGCCTTCCAAGAAGGGGCAGATATCCATACCTCGACAGCCATGCGTGTCTTTGGAATTGAACGTCCTGAGGATGTGACTCCGAATGACCGTCGCAACGCCAAGGCTGTCAACTTTGGAGTGGTTTACGGAATTTCAGACTTTGGCTTGTCTAATAATCTGGGCATCAGCCGTAAGGAAGCAAAAGCCTATATTGATACTTACTTTGAACGCTTCCCAGGTATTAAAAACTACATGGATGAAGTGGTGCGTGAGGCGCGTGATAAGGGCTATGTAGAAACTCTCTTCAAGCGTCGTCGTGAGTTGCCAGATATCAATTCGCGTAACTTTAATATTCGTGGTTTTGCGGAACGTACAGCCATCAACTCACCTATCCAAGGATCGGCTGCAGATATTCTCAAAATCGCTATGATTCAGCTGGATAAAGCCTTGGTTGCAGGTGGTTATCAGACTAAGATGCTTCTACAAGTACACGATGAAATCGTTCTTGAAGTGCCTAAGTCAGAATTAGCTGCCATCAAAAAACTCGTCAAGCAAACCATGGAAGAAGCTATTCAACTCAGTGTGCCCCTCATTGCTGATGAAAATGAAGGCGCAACTTGGTATGAGGCCAAGTAAAAAATAAACAATCAAACAAAAAGAAATCCCCTTGAACGTTACTGTTCAAAGGGGATTTTTGCTGAGAAAATTCTTTCAAGCAAAGATAAAATCGATTTTATCTAGCTAGTAGTAGAATTTATTTGATTTGTTTCTTTTGTTCTTTTTTGGCAAGTACTGGTAGAATCACACCTAATCCAATCAGAATAATTGGAGTCAAGATGTTTGTAAGAAGAGAGAATTGCCAAGCAGTTGGATTCTCAGCATAGTTAATTTTTGGAACCATACCAAGGATACAAGCAAAGGCAGTAAAGAGGAAGCACCAAGTACCGATAATAAAGCCAAGTTTAGGATTGTTCACAAACTTGTATTCGGCATTTTTGTATGTCTTCCAAGCGCGATTAAGCATCATATAGGCAAGGAATACCCAGAGGTAACGCATTGGCATTACGATCGAATTGAGGTTTGTCATCCATTTTACAAGTCCGTCAATTTCCTGAATACCAAAAATTGGGAGGATAATGATGAGACTGACAAGGACGCCTGTAAGGAGGTAGCCGTTAATGAGGACACCTTTTTCAGTACGTTTGCGAAGCCAGCTTGGGATGTAGTCTTCATCAGCGTTATTGAGAAGGATTTGCAATGGTGCGTCAATAGAGAAGGCAAGCGCAGCGATTTGTCCGACCATGTTTGTAAGAGCGTAGATCACAACAAAGAGGTTTCCAACTCCCCAAGAATTTCCTAACATTTGGAAGGCTTGATAAGCACCATTACGCATGAGGTCTTCAGGGATGTTATTGCCATCAAATAGCATTCCCATGGCAACTGATCCAAGGATAGCAGAAAGTCCGACCATGATGGCCATTACAATCATACCTTTTGGAAATTCTTTTGCAGGGTTGCGGGTTTGATTGACATATGGGGAAATTTTTTCACAACCACCAACGGCAAAGACCAGTAGTGAAATCGTTGTAAAGTAAGAAAAATCAAAGTTTGGAATGTAGGTGCTCAGTTGATCCATGTGTGGTGTCGCAAACTGAATATCTGGCTTGATGAAAGGCAGACCGACAGCCAAAAGCACAAAGAGTAAAGACATAATCAACATAGCACTTCCTGCCAAGCTACCAATGACTTTTAGAGTTGCCAATCCCTTTGTAGAAAGGTAGAGGAAAAGTCCAAAGATTAGCAAGCAGAGAATAACGATCCAGTGGATGTCGATTTGTTTAAGGAATTGTCCGTTACCTTGCAAGGCCCAACCAAGCGGAATTAGAATTCCTTGAGGTTTTTGTGCGAGATAAGGGATATGCACAACCCAGTAGGTCCAAGCAGCAAAGTAAGCTAGACGTTTGGTTGATGTTTTTTCAACCCAGTCACTAACACCGCTTCCGCTTTCCTTAAAGGTAGAACCCAGTTGTCCAACGATGAGGGAATAAGGGATGAAGTAGAGTGCGAGGATCAAAATCCAAGATACGACGACTGAAATTCCCTGTTGAGAATAGTTGTTGACGACGTTTCCTAGCCCCCAAACCATGTTGAAGGCAATCAGAGAAACCATCAGCCAATTAAGTTGGTGTTGATCTTTTTTCATAATGTCTCCTTTTCTATTAATTTCAGTATATCATGTTTTTTTGAAAGCGCCTAACAAAATCCGAAATTTCCTATAAAAAATGTAGGGGGAATTTATCAGCTGGAGTTTGTACTTGAGTAAAAGTTATACACAATCTGTGGATAACTTTGTGAAATAAAAAATTGTTTTCTAAATGTTAGTTTAGAAAAAAGAGATAGAATGTATGAGTTGGGTACTAAGCTAGTCGGTTATAAAGACTGATAGAACAGGATATTGAGGGTGTTTTAGTTTAGGATGTCAAAAAAATGGTTGAGAGAAATCGTTTGGAAGTATATGAAATTGATTTGAAAGTTATACACAATCTGTGGATAACTTTGTGGAGGATTTGGTATAAATCAGAAAATCCCCCTGTACATGACAAAGGGATTTGACTTATTAGTGATTTGGTAACCAGCTGAGGGTAAAGTCGAGAGATTGGGCGTTTAGCAAATCTTGGTGATCAATACTCTGAACTTCTTTTCCGTCAAGATGACAGTCTTGTACAAAGTGGAAGTGTTCATGATTTTGCTGAGTACGAACATCCAACCACTGTTCTTTTTCTGCCAGATAGACACGAAGGTGGTTAAAGAGTGGAATTCCAAGGTCATAGTTTGCTTTTCCTGGACAGGTCGGGTAAAGCCCAAGAGTGGACCAGACATACCAAGCTGATAAACTGCCGTTATCCTCATCTCCTGGATAAGCATCCCAGCCAGCTCGAAAGGCTTTTTGACGGAGAGTCTTGATTAAGAGACTGGTATATTGGGGATAATTACTGTAGCGGAACAGATAAGGGATGTGGAAACTTGGTTGGTTTGAAATGGCTAGTTGCCCAAATGGCGCTGTTGCCATTTCGCTCATCTCGTGAATTTCATATCCATAACCCGTCGTTTCAAAGAGTGGGAGACTTTGACAAGATTTTAAGAGATAGTTGCTAAAGGCTTCTTTTCCACCCATGAGTTGACTAAGTCCAGAAATATCGTGTAAGACGCCGAGACTGGCTTGGATGGCTGAGCATTCAGCGTAGTCACGGCCCCAACTATAAGGAGAAAAGTCAGGACGGAAGTTGCCATCTACATCACGCGCCCTCATATAACCTGTCTCAGAGTCAAAGAGGTTCTGATAGTTTTTAGAATAGTGAGCATAGGTTTGTGCCAGCTCTTTTTGACCTAATTTTGCTGCGCAAGTAGAGATACAAAAATCACTATAGGCATAGTCTAGTGTGTGACTGACACTTTCATGGAAGTCTGTGGATAGGTAACCTAGTTCTTGGTATTGTGCCAGGCCGTGTCGTCCGTTGATAGCTTTTGGATCAGCCTTAGTCGCAGTTTCAAGCATGGCTTTGAGAAATTCCTCCTCAAGTTCAGGTGCCATGTCTTTACAAGCACTATCTGCAATAAGGCCATCAATCAAGGTGCCAGGCATCATCCCTCTTTCGTCAGGAGCCAGCCACTTAGGGAGGTATCCGGTGTCACGGTAGCTATTGAGGAAGCCTTCGAGAAACTGACGATAGTGCTCTGGAATAATCAAGGCAAAGAGTGGGAATGACGTGCGGAAGGTATCCCAAAAACCATTGTTGGTAAAGAGAAGACCTGGTTTAACTGTTCCTGAAGCGAGGTCCATATGGATGATTTCGCCCTGCTCATTTACCTCATAGAAGGTTTGCGGGAAGAGAAAGAGTCGATAAAGACAGTGATCAAAAAATGTTCGGTCTACAGAGCCAGTTTCCACGACATCAAAACGACCTAGAAGGTTTTCCCAACTAGCTTTAGCATCTGATTTCGTTTCTTCAAAGTCTTTTCTAGGCAGATTAAAGAGGGCCTGTTCTTTAGAAATAAAAGAAGTCGCCAGTTGAACTTGAGTTTCCGCTCCAGCCAAGTCAATACGCCAGTCTTGCCCCACTTGATTGACAGATAGAATATCCTTAGAGAATGCGAGGGCGGTGAACATGGTGAGAGGACTCTTATTTGTTTCAGTTAATCCACTTTGGCCAAGGCTGACAGTACGCTCATCCACTTGCTCCACTGTCAAATCATCATTCGCATGCAGATAGATGGATAGGGCTTTTCCTTGTGTCTGTCTTAGTAGGACAGAAGCACCGTAGCAAGTAGGAGTTAACTGAGTTTCAATCTGGTAACGCTCAGAAAAAATTCTGAGATAATGGGGATTGAAAATAGCACGATCAAGGTTATAGGAAGACTGACGATGGAAGAGAGTGTCACCACTGATTTCTCCTGTAACAGGAGTCAGTAGTAACCAAGAATAATCGCCAATCCAAGGACTAGGCTGATGGGTTAGTCGAACACCCTGAAATATGGGAAGATGGGGATCAAAAAACCAAGATCCTTCCTGGTCACTAGTTTGTGGAACGAAGTAATTCATCCCAAAAGGCACTCCAGTGTATGGTAGGGTATTACCTCGTGAAAATGCATGTTTACTGGCTGTTCCAAAACGCGTATCTATGGTTTCAAGTATAGGTTTCATAGTGATTTCCTTCAGTAGTTTTCTACATTATATCAGAAAAAGATGACTTTTAGAAAATGACTTTAAAATATAACAATTTTGTAGAATAATGACTAACATTTGTGTATATATTTTCTGGACTAAAAGCTATATACTGAAAATGAAAATTTGTTTGAAAGAGGCAAAATAGTTTATGGTTTATTCTAAGGAAATCGTCAGAGAATGGTTGGACCAAGTGGCAGAACGTGCCAAGGATCATCCTGAGTGGGTTGATGTCTTCGAACGTTGCTACACAGACACCTTGGACAATACAGTTGAGATATTGGAAGACGGGTCAACCTTTGTACTGACAGGAGATATCCCAGCTATGTGGCTTCGAGACTCGACTGCTCAGCTTAGACCCTATCTTCATGTGGCAAAAAGAGACCCTCGTCTACGCCAGACCATTGCTGGTTTGGTCAAACGTCAGATGACCTTGATCCTCAAGGATCCCTATGCTAACTCCTTCAACATTGAAGAAAACTGGAAGGGTCACCACGAAACAGACCATACAGATCTCAATGGCTGGATTTGGGAACGCAAGTATGAAGTAGATTCGCTTTGCTATCCATTGCAGTTAGCTTATCTCCTTTGGAAAGAAACAGGAGAAACCAGTCAGTTTGATGAGACATTTGTTACAGCAACCAAGGAGATTCTTCATCTTTGGACGGTAGAACAAGACCACAAAAATTCACCTTATCGTTTTGTTCGGGATACCGATCGTAAGGAAGACACTTTGGTAAATGATGGTTTTGGTCCTGACTTTGCCGTGACAGGAATGACCTGGTCAGCCTTTCGTCCGAGTGATGATTGTTGTCAGTATAGCTACTTGATTCCGTCAAATATGTTTGCAGTCGTTGTCTTAGGTTATGTCCAGGAAATATTCGCAGCATTGAACTTAGCTGATAGCCAGAGTATTATCGCAGATGCTAAGCGTCTTCAGACTGAAATCCAAGAAGGAATTGAAAACTACGCCTATACCACTAACAGCAAGGGTGAAAAGATTTACGCATTTGAAGTGGATGGTCTAGGAAATGCCAGCATCATGGATGATCCAAACGTACCAAGTCTGCTGGCTGCGCCTTATCTGGGCTATTGTTCGGTCGATGATAAAGTTTATCAAGCAACTCGCCGTACCATTCTGAGTCCGGAAAATCCATACTTCTACCAAGGAGAATACGCTAGCGGTCTCGGAAGTTCTCATACCTTCTATCGCTATATCTGGCCCATTGCCCTATCTATCCAAGGCTTGACAGCTACAGATAAAGCTGAGAAAAAATTCTTGCTAGATCAGCTCGTCGCATGTGATGGTGGAACAGGTGTGATGCACGAAAGCTTCCACGTCGATGATCCGACTCTCTACTCTCGTGAATGGTTCTCATGGGCCAACATGATGTTCTGCGAATTGGTCTTAGATTACCTGGATATTCGCTAATGAGCTATCGCTCAACAGATTCTTGTAAAGAATCATAAATATATTTTTAAATTTAAGTTAGAATGAGGTTTTACTCATGGAAAATGTTGTTGTACATATTATTTCTCACAGTCACTGGGATCGTGAGTGGTATCTACCTTTTGAAAGTCACCGTATGCAGTTGGTGGAACTTTTTGACAATCTTTTTGATCTTTTTGAAAATGATCCTGAGTTCAAGAGTTTCCACCTGGATGGACAAACCATCGTCCTCGATGACTATTTAGAAATTCGTCCTGAAAACCGTGACAAGGTGCAGCGTTATATCGACGAAGGCAAGCTCAAGATTGGTCCTTTTTACATCTTGCAGGATGATTACTTGATCTCCAGTGAAGCCAATGTCCGTAATACCTTGATTGGTCAAGCTGAATGTGCTAAATGGGGCAAATCTACTCAAATTGGTTACTTCCCAGATACCTTTGGGAATATGGGGCAAGCTCCTCAAATTCTTCAAAAATCAGGTATTCACGTAGCAGCCTTTGGTCGCGGTGTGAAGCCAATCGGATTTGACAACCAAGTCCTTGAAGATGAGCAGTTCACCTCTCAATTTTCAGAAATGTACTGGCAGGGAGCTGATGGTAGCCGTGTGCTTGGTATTCTCTTTGCTAACTGGTACAGTAACGGGAACGAAATTCCGGTAGATAAAGACGAAGCTTTAGCTTTCTGGAAACAAAAATTGGCAGATGTTCGTGACTATGCATCGACTAATCAATGGTTGATGATGAACGGATGTGATCACCAACCAGTTCAACGAAATTTGAGTGAAGCCATTCGTGTGGCAAACGAACTTTTCCCTGACGTGACCTTTGTTCACAGCTCCTTTGATGAATACGTTCAAGCAGTCGAAAGTGCACTTCCTGAACACCTATCAACTGTTACAGGTGAGTTGACTAGCCAGGAAACGGATGGTTGGTACACTCTTGCTAATACCTCTTCTTCACGCGTTTATCTCAAACAAGCCTTCCAAGAAAACAGCAATTTGTTGGAGCAAGTAGTAGAACCTTTGACCATCATTACTGGTGGACATAACCACAAGGATCAATTAACTTATGCTTGGAAAGTACTCTTGCAAAATGCCCCACACGATAGTATCTGTGGTTGTAGTATTGACGAGGTTCACCGTGAAATGGAAACTCGCTTCGCCAAGGTCAACCAAGTTGGAAACTTCGTCAAAACAAACCTTCTCAATGAATGGAAACACAAAATAGCAACTCAGGAAGCACAAAGTGACCACCTCTTTACGGTTATCAACACTGGATTACATGACAAGGTTGATACAGTTAGTGTTGTAGTGGATGTTGTTACTTGTGATTTCAAAGAATTGCATCCAACTGAAGGTTACAAGAAGATGGCAGCTGTGACCTTGCCAGATTATCACGTTGAAGATTTGGATGGTCATGTCCTTGAAGCCAAGATTGAAGACTTGGGAGCAAGTTTTGGCTACACCTTGCCTAAGGATAAATTCCGCCAACCTTATATTGCACGTCAAGTGCGCGTGACAATCCCAGTCCACCTTGCTCCGCTTTCTTGGGCAAGCTTCCAATTGGTCGAAGGTCAAGTAGAATACCGTGATGGTATTTACCAAAATGGAGTCATTGATACACCATTCGTAACTGTGAGTGTAGACCAAGGAATCACAGTCTATGATAAGACTACAAACGAAGCTTACGAAGATTTCATCCAATTCGAGGATCGTGGTGATATCGGTAACGAGTACATTTACTTCCAACCAAAAGGGACAGAGCCGATCTTTGCTCAACTGAAAGGTTATGAAGTTCTAGAAAACAATGCTCGCTATGCTAAGGTCTTGCTCAAACACGACTTGACTATTCCAGTCAGTGCAGATGAAAAATTGGATGCTGAACAAAGAGGAATCATCGAGTTCATGAAACGAGACGCAGGTCGTTCAGAAGAGTTGACAACCATTCCTCTTGAAACAGAAATGACTGTCTTTGTGGACAATCCACAGATTCGCTTCAAGACTCGCTTTACTAATACAGCCAAAGACCACCGCATTCGTCTCTTGGTCAAAACTCATAACACACGCCCAAGTAACGATTCTGAAAGCATCTATGAAGTTGTGACAAGACCAAATAAACCAGCAGCTTCTTGGGAAAATCCTGAAAATCCACAACACCAACAAGCCTTTGTTAGCTTGTATGATGATGTAAAAGGGGTGACTGTAGCCAATAAAGGATTGAACGAATACGAAATCCTTGGAGACGACATCATGGCTGTAACCCTTCTCCGTGCTTCAGGTGAGCTAGGTGACTGGGGCTATTTCCCAACACCAGAAGCCCAGTGCTTGCGCGATATCGAAGTTGAGTTTGCAGTAGAATGCCACCAAGCAGGGGAACGCTTCTCAGCCTTCCGTCGTGCCAAAGCCTTCCAGGTTCCATTTACAGCTCTTCAAGTTGCAAAACAAGAAGGTAGTGTTGCTGCAACAGGTAGTCTCTTCAACCATCCAGCACTTAGCTTGCCACAAGTTTGTCCAACAGCCTTTAAGGTAGCTGAAAATGAAGAAGGTTATGTCCTTCGTTACTACAACATGAGCCAAGAAAATGTTCGTGTGTCTGACAAACAACAAACCATTCTTGACTTGCTAGAACGCCCATATCCAGTTCACTCAGGACTATTGGCACCGCAAGAAATTCGTACAGAATTGATTAAAAAAGAAGAAATTTAATTTCAAAAAGAAAACATAAACAGAAAGGAGGAGCGAAAAAGTAAGAACCAATTGCTAATTCGCTCCTTTTTACAGGTGAAAGAAATGACACTTGCAACCATTGATATTGGAGGGACTGGAATTAAGTTTGCCAGTCTCACTCCTGATGGAAAGATTTTAGATAAGACCAGCACACCAACTCCAGAGACTCTGGAAGAGTTGCTAGCTTGGTTGGACCAACGTTTGTCAGAACAAGACTATCGTGGGATTGCTATGAGTGTGCCAGGTGCAGTTAATCAAGAAACAGGAGTGATTGAGGGGATTAGCGCCATTCCTTACATCCATGGTTTTTCATGGTATGAGGCCCTTGCTCATTATAAGCTACCTGTCCATCTAGAAAATGATGCCAACTGCGTTGGACTCAGTGAATTGTTGGCTCATCCTGAGATTGAAAATGCAGCCTGTGTCGTGATTGGTACAGGAATCGGTGGAGCTATGATTATCAATGGCAAGCTTCACCGTGGTCGCCATGGTTTGGGTGGTGAGTTTGGTTACATGACAACCATCGAACCAGCAGAAAAACTCAACAATTGGTCGCAACTAGCATCAACAGGAAACATGGTTCGTTATGTGATTGAAAAATCAGATCAGTCAGACTGGGATGGCCGCAAGGTTTACCAAGAAGCGGCAGCCGGCAATGCTCTTTGCCAGGAAGCCATTGAGCGGATGAATCGTAATCTAGCTCAAGGGCTACTCAATATCCAGTATCTCATCGATCCAGATGTCATTAGTCTGGGAGGCTCTATCAGCCAGAACCCAGATTTTATCAAGGGTGTGCAAAAAGCAGTAGACGCCTTTGTGGAAAGATATGAAGAATATACAATCGCTCCAGTCATTCAAGCTTGCACCTATCACGCAGATGCCAATCTCTACGGTGCCCTTGTCAACTGGTTACAGGAGGAAAACCAATGGTAAGATTTACAGGACTTAGTCCCAAACAAGTCCAAACTATCGAAGTATTAAAAAATCACATTTCTCTACCAGATGTAGAAGTGGCAGTCGCTCAGTCTGACCAAGCTTCTATTTCTATCAAGGGTGAGGGTGGCCACTATCAATTGACATACCGCAAACCTCACCAACTTTACCGCGCTTTGTCTGTGCTCGCAACAGCTTTAGCAGAAGGGGACAAGGTAGAGATTGAGGAAAAAGCTGCTTACGAAGATTTGGCCTACATGGCGGACTGTTCGCGCAATGCCGTGATCAATGTCGCATCTGCAAAGCAGATGATTGAGGTCTTGGCTCTCATGGGCTACTCAAGCTTTGAGCTCTACATGGAAGACACCTATCAGATTGAAGGGCAACCATACTTTGGCTATTTCCGTGGAGCATACTCAGCTGAAGAGTTACAGGAAATTGAAGCCTACGCTCATCAGTTTGATATGACCTTTGTTCCATGTATCCAGACCTTGGCCCACTTATCAGCCTTTGTCAAATGGGGTGTCAAGGAAGTGCAGCAACTTCGTGATGTAGAGGACATTCTCCTCATCGGTGAGGAAAAAGTCTATGACCTGATTGACGGTATGTTTGCGACGTTATCTAAACTACAAACTCGCAAGGTCAATATCGGAATGGACGAAGCCCACTTGGTTGGTTTGGGACGTTATCTTATCCTGAACGGTGTGGTTGATCGTAGTCTCCTCATGTGCCAACACTTGGAGCGCGTGCTGGATATTGCAGACAAGTATGGTTTCCACTGCCAGATGTGGAGCGATATGTTCTTCAAACTCATGTCAGCAGACGGCCAGTACGACCGTGATGTGGAAATTCCAGAGGAAACACGAGTTTATCTAGACCGTCTCAAAGACCGTGTGACCTTGGTTTACTGGGATTATTATCAGGATAGCGAAGAAAAATACAATCGTAACTTCAGTAACCATCACAAGATTAGCCAGGATATCGCCTTTGCAGGTGGTGCTTGGAAGTGGATTGGCTTTACACCTCATAACCATTTCAGCCGTCTCATTGCTCTTGAAGCAAACAAAGCCTGCCGTGCCAATCAGATCAAAGAAGTCATTGTGACTGGTTGGGGAGATAATGGTGGTGAAACAGCCCAGTTATCAATTCTACCAAGCTTGCAAATCTGGGCAGAACTCAGCTATCGCAATGATTTAGAGCGTTTGTCAGATCACTTCAAGACCAATACAGGTTTATCTGTTGAGGACTTTATGCAGCTGGATCTTGCCAACCTCTTGCCTGATCTACCAGACAATCTCAGTGGTATCAATCCTAACCGTTATGTCTTTTATCAGGATGTTCTCTGCCCAATCCTTGACAAGCACATGACTCCTGAGCAGGACAAACCACACTTTGCCCAAGCAGCTGAGACTCTTGCTGAAATCAAAGAAAGAGCTGGAAACTATGCTTATCTCTTTGAAACTCAGGCTCAGTTGAACCAGATTTTAAGCAGTAAAGTGGATGTGGGCCGACGCATTCGTCAAGCCTATCAAGCAGGTGATAAAGAAAGCTTGCAACAGATTTCCAGAGAAGAATTGCCAAAACTCAGAAGCCAGATTGAATATTTCCATGCTCTCTTTAGCCACCAATGGTTGAAAGAAAACAAGGTCTTTGGCTTGGATACCGTAGACATCCGTATGGGAGGACTCTTGCAGCGGATCAAGCGAGCAGAAAGTCGTATCGAGGCTTATCTTGCTGGTCAAATTGACCGCATCGAAGAACTAGAAGTAGAGATTCTGCCATTTAACGACTTCTACGCAGATAAGGACTTCGCAGCCACAACAGCCAACCAATGGCATACTATTGCGACAGCATCCACTATTTATACAACCTAGAAATTTATCACAAATAGTTAAACATCTCCTTTTTAATACATGGAGATGTTTTTTGATTTGGAGATAGGGAAGGAGTATAATGAAGGTATAAGGATAGTGTGGAGGTTTGACCATGAGAAAACTACTACTAGTCCTAGGTGTGAGTGTGCTAGTTTTATCTGCTTGCCACAAGGCGACTGAAGATAGCGTAACTAATCCATCAACACCGAGGGAGCAAGAAACCAAGGAAGTAACCAACTATTTTCATTACCTAGCGGCCTCCTATCAAAAGGCTCTTTCCCACGAAAAAGAAGCCAAGGATACAGCTGTTCAATCACCTATGGCTGCTACGGCTGTAGCCATGGAAGAGCTCCAGCTATCTAATCCGACTGATCAGGCCTTGATTATGAAGAACTACTCGGATTTTCAAAAGCTAATCCAATACAAGATCGAAAAGTGGCAGGAAGAGTTTGCAAGTTGGGCTTCTTCTATGGGGAAGTCCTATTATAGACTAGAGCATAGAAACTTTGACGAAAAAAATGAACTCATCAAAAAACTAGAAACAACAACGGTTTCTCAGAAAAGAGTCAGATGGAATATTTTCGGGATATCCAGTGACAACGCCTATGATTACTTGGTTTTGGATGCCTACTATGACAATCAGGACAAACATTTCTACTTATTTACACTGAAAGATGGGCAAGCACAGGTCTTGCATACCGATAAGACGCTAGAAACTATCAATACTGCAAACTTTGAAGAGACTGAAAACACAGATTTAGCACAAGGCTTTAAGGAGTTTCTATTAAAAACGAGTGTCACTACAGAGAATGAGCCCGATATAGACAATAGTTCTCTAACAGACAATATAAAAATAGCCATGGAATCCTACTCGGATAGTAGAGGTGAAAGATTTAAGTCGACTAGCCTAGCAACATACGGTCGTTATTATGGGCTTGCAGTTCCGGATCAGATGATGCAATTTGGACAAGTCGATGGAGTCAAATATACTTTTAAATGGCATGGTTATACTGCTGGTGTTGGAGAAAAACGCTTTGAAATCTTGGCCTGTTATGTGAATGAAGCGGGGACAGAAGTGATTCTTTTTGGCTACATGGATGGTCGCCCTACTATTTTACATACTGAGGGGCAACCGGAGATTGATAAAAGTGAAGCAGGTGCTATTATAGATGCTCGGGTTCATTTTGTTGAATTTCACCAACCGATTTTAGAACAAGTTTTCAAGTAATAAATATGGGCAACACCTCTTGCAAGCAAGACGTTTCTCGTGAAACATCCTTCTTATATAAAAAATTCTCCACATAAAATAATTTGTGGAGTTTTTTCTATAATTAGTAGTTTAAACTATCCTAAAAATAAGAGTATACTATTTTTGTAAACGTTATCAAAACTAAAAATTGTGAGATTATTAAGTTTTAGAAAAATAAAAAGGGAGGAAATTATGAACAAGTTTTCAAAAACCTTGAGAGATAACTGGATTTTTCTCTTAATGGTTTTACCAGGGACACTTTGGTTGATTCTATTCTTCTACATCCCAGTATTTGGAAATGTGGTTGCCTTCAAAGACTACCATATGACTGGTGAAGGATTCATCCACAGTATTATAAATAGTAAATGGGTTGGACTAGATAACTTTAAATTCTTGTTTAGTTCGAAAGATGCCTTTGTCATCACTCGAAACACTGTGCTTTACAACCTTGGATTTATTTTTATCGGTTTGGTTGTGTCAGTTGGTATCGCCATAATCCTTAGTGAACTTCGCTCTAAGCAAATGGTTAAAATCTACCAAACATCTATGTTATTCCCTTACTTCTTATCTTGGGTTATCATCAGTTTCTTTACAGATGCTTTCCTAAATATCGATAAAGGGCTTATTAACCACACCTTGGAAGCTCTTGGCATAAAGGGGATTAACTTCTACGCTGACATCAGTATCTGGCCTTATCTTCTCCTCTTCCTAGGTATCTGGAAAGGGTTTGGATATAGTAGTGTTATGTATTACGCAACCATCATGGGGATTGATCCAACTTACTACGAAGCAGCGACAGTGGACGGTGCTAGCAAATGGCAACGTATCCGCAACGTAACGATTCCTCAGTTGACACCACTTGTGACAGTATTGACCATCCTTGCAGTCGGAAACATCTTCCGTGCAGACTTCGGTCTCTTCTATCAAATCCCTCACAACGCTGGTCAGCTCTATAGCGTAACAAACGTATTGGACGTCTATGTCTTTAACGGTTTGACTCAGACAGCAGATATCGGTATGGCTTCAGCGGCAGGTCTCTACCAGTCAGTCGTTGGTTTGATTTTGGTTATCCTATCAAACTTACTAGCACGACGTGTAGATCCTAACTCAGCCCTATTCTAGAAAGGAGGAGCATATGGCAAAAAAAATTCAAAAAGAAAAAATTGATAATGTTGGCATACACTCCTTCAGCAAGAAAGCAGATATCTTCTTTAGTATCATATCTGGTTTGCTGGCCTTCTCTTGTATCTTGCCTTTTATCTTTGTCATCATTATCTCAGTTACAGATGAGAAGAGTATTGTTCAATATGGATATAGCTTCTTCCCATCACAATTTGGATTAGATGGTTTTGAGTTTTTGGCTCAGTTCAAAGATAAGATTTTACAAGCGCTCTTTATCTCAGTGTTTGTGACAGTTGTCGGTACATTGACAAACGTCTTTATCACTACAACTTACGCTTATGCCATCTCACGTTCAACATTTAAGTATCGTAAATTCTTTACAATCTTCGCTTTGCTTAGTATGTTGTTCAATGCTGGTTTGGTACCAGGTTATATCGTGGTAACTCAGTTGCTTCACCTTGGTGATACCATTTGGGCCTTGATTGTTCCAATGCTTCTATCACCATTCAACATCATGTTGATGCGTTCCTTCTTCAAGAAGACTATCCCAGAAGCAATCCTCGAATCAGCTCGTATCGATGGAGCTAGTGAAGCTCGAATCTTCTTCCAAATCTGTTTACCGCTCTCACTACCAGGTATCGCAACGATTACACTATTGACAGCGCTTGGATTCTGGAATGACTGGTTTAACGCCCTTCTTTACATCAAGAGTGATAACTTGTATCCATTGCAATATTTGCTCATGCAAATCCAAAACAACATGGATTACATTGCTAAGTCAGTTGGTATGTCAGGACAACTTGCAGTTGCCCTACCAAAAGAAACAGGTCGTATGGCCATGGTTGTAGTTGCGACTGTTCCGATTGCGATCCTCTACCCATTCTTCCAACGCTACTTTGTAAAAGGTTTGACTATCGGTGGTGTTAAAGAATAAGGAAGTCTAAGAAATAATGTTTCTTCCCTAACGCTGATTTTTCTGGCAAAGGAAAATCAACAATCTCAATTTGTTAATAACTTTAAAAATAAAAAAAGGAGTTTTTATAATGAAAAACTGGAAAAAATATGCTTTTGCATCTGCTAGCCTTGTCGCTTTAGCTGCTAGCCTTGCAGCTTGTGGAAACCTTAAAGGAAACAACCAAAAAGCTGCTGACTCAGCTTCAGGTGATAAAACTGTTATCAAAATGTACCAAATCGGTGACAAACCAGATAACTTGGATGAATTGCTAGAAAATGCAAACAAAATCATCGGAGAAAAAGTTGGTGCTAAATTGGATATCCAATACCTTGGTTGGGGTGACTACGGTAAGAAAATGTCAGTTATCACTTCATCAGGTGAAAACTATGATATCGCATTTGCAGATAACTACGTAGTAAACGCTCAAAAGGGTGCTTATGCTGACTTGACAGAATTGTACAAGAAAGAAGGAGCTGATCTTTACAAAGCGCTTGACCCAGCTTACATCAAAGGTAACACTGTAAACGGTAAGATTTATTCTGTTCCAGTTGCAGCCAACGTTGCATCTTCACAAAACTTTGCCTTCAACGGCCCACTTCTTGAAAAATATGGAATCGATATCTCAGGTGTAACTTCATACGAAACACTTGAACCAGTATTGAAACAAATCAAAGAAAAAGCTCCAGATGTAATGCCATTTGCTGTTGGTAAAAACTTTATCCCATCAGAAAACTTTGACTACCCAGTTGCAAACGGACTTCCATTCGTCATCGACCTTGAAGGCGACACTACTAAGATCGTAAACCGTTACGAAGTTCCTCGTTTCGTAGAACACTTGAAGACTCTTCACAAATTCTATGAAGCAGGATACATTCCAAAAGACGTAGCAACTAGCGATACTTCATATGACCTTACTCAAGATACTTGGTTTGTTCGCGAAGAGACAGTAGGACCAGCTGACTACGGTAGCAGCTTGCTTTCTCGTGTTGCTAACAGAGACATCCAAATCAAACCATTTACTAACTTCATCAAGAAAAACCAAACAACTCAAGTTGCAAACTTTGTAATCTCAAACAACTCTAAGAACAAAGAAAAAGCAATGGAAGTGTTGAACCTCTTGAACACTAACCCAGAACTCTTGAACGGACTTGTTTATGGACCAGAAGGCAAGAACTGGGAAAAAGTTGAAGGTAAAGAAAACCGTGTTCGTGTCCTTGATGGATACAAAGGAAACACTCACATGTCAGGATGGAACACTGGTAACAACTGGATCCTTTACATCAACGAAAACGTTACAGATGAGCAAATCGCACAATCTAAGAAAGACTTGGAAACTGCAAAAGAATCTCCAGCTCTTGGATTCATCTTTAACACTGACAGCGTGAAATCTGAAATTTCAGCTATCACTAACACTATGCAACAATTCGATACAGCTATCAACACTGGTACTGTAGACCCAGAAAAAGCTATTCCAGAATTGATGGAAAAATTGAAATCTGAAGGTGCTTACCAAAAAGTATTGGATGAAATGCAAAAACAATACGACGAATTCTTGAAAAGCAAATAATCGCAAGAACAATTGATTTCGTGTATTCATTCCTAAAAATTGCAATCACTGCCTTGTCTGGTTTTTCCAGATGAGGTGGTGATTCTTTTTTTAGCATTTGCATATAATTATCTGCATTTTGTTCAGAGTTTTGCTCTTACATTTAACATAGGTTATAGTCATATGAAAAAATATCATCCATTCTTTAAAATAAGTGCAATCTTATCCTACCTATTTTTCGTATATGACCTTTCTCAGTTGACGCTTATGATCCAAAATTACTGGCAATTTTCTTCTCAAATTGGTAATTTTTTCTGGATTCGAAATCTTATCAGTCTTGCCTTTATTGGCATTATGATAGGTATTTTAGTCAAGACAGGACATGGATATCTTTTTGTTATTCCAAAGAAAAAATGGCTGTGGTATACAGTTTTGACGATTCTCGTAGCTGTGCTTTATATAACGTTTAATTTCCAAACGGCTAGACATGTTCAGTCAACTTATGAAGGGTGGGCTGTGTTGATTGGCTATAGTGAGACAAATTTTGCTGAGTTGGGTCTCTACTTGACCTTATTTTTTCTAGGGCCTCTGATGGAAGAGTTGATATATAGGGGCTTGTTCCAACATGCCTTCTTTAAAGATTCGAAATTTGGGCTTGACCTGATTCTTCCTTCGGTTTTATTTGCTCTTCCTCACTTTACAAGTTTTCCCAGTGTACTAGATATTCTTGTTTTTGCGACATTTGGAATCTTTTATGCGGGTCTAACTCGCTATACCAAGAGTATCTATCCCGGTTATATCGTTCATATTATTAATAATATCGTAGCTACATTGCCGTTTTTGGTAACCTTTCTTCATCGAATATTTAGCTGAAACAAGATCTGAAACTGGGTCTTGTTTTCAATTTTCAGTCAAATAAATTGCATTCGCTTTCTTGAGGGAGTATACTGGTATAGTTGAATGAAAAATTCTGATAATTTAATCTTAGAAAAGAGAATCAATCTTATGTCAAAAGATATTCGAGTTTTACTTTACTATAAATATGTCCCAATAGAGAACGCAGAACAATTTGCGGCTGACCACTTGGCTTTCTGTAAATCAATCGGCCTCAAAGGTCGTATCCTAGTGGCTGACGAAGGGATCAACGGAACCGTTTCTGGTGACTACGAAACAACCCAAAAATATATGGACTACGTTCACAGCCTTCCAGGTATGGAAGACCTCTGGTTCAAGATTGACGAAGAAAGTGAGCAAGCCTTCAAGAAGATGTTTGTTCGCTACAAAAAGGAAATCGTCCACCTTGGTTTAGAGGATGATAACTTTGATAACGACATCAATCCTCTTGAAACAACAGGTGCGTACTTGTCTCCAAAAGAATTTAAAGAAGCCCTTCTTGACGAAGATACAGTTGTCCTTGATACTCGTAATGACTATGAGTACGACCTTGGACACTTCCGTGGTGCTATTCGTCCAGACATCCGCAACTTCCGTGAGTTGCCACAATGGGTCCGTGATAACAAGGAAAAATTCATGGACAAACGTGTCGTAGTTTACTGTACTGGTGGAGTCCGTTGTGAGAAATTCTCAGGTTGGATGGTCCGTGAAGGCTACAAAGATGTCGGTCAATTACACGGCGGAATTGCCACTTATGGTAAAGATCCAGAGATTCAAGGAGAACTTTGGGATGGGAAAATGTATGTCTTTGACGAGCGTATTGCAGTCGATGTCAACCATGTCAATCCAACTATCGTCGGAAAAGATTGGTTTGATGGAACACCATGTGAACGCTATGTCAACTGTGGAAATCCATTCTGTAACCGTCGTATCTTGACATCAGAAGACAACGAAGACAAATATCTCCGTGGTTGCTCACATGAGTGTCGTGTCCACCCACGCAATCGCTATGTTTTAGAGCATGAATTGACACAAGAACAAGTCATCGAACGTTTAGCAGCGATTGGCGAGAACTTAGATCATTCTGAAGTTGTATAAAAGTAGGACAGTCCTGACGGGCTGTTTTTCTATGCTTTTGACCAAAAAATCTTAAATTTGTTTCTGCATCTTTCAGGAAAATGGTGTATACTATATGTAAACGATTTCAAAGGAGACCATTTATGGTGAAAACATTTTTTATTCCAAATAAACAAAGTATTTTAGGACAACAGGAGATTTTAACAGCTAAGTCAGTCTTGGCCTTGGTAGATGGCTTAGAGTCACATAGTTATGATGCAGTCTACCTCCGTCAACCTCTTAATCGCCTCGAGTATATCGAGTGTGCTGTTGTGGGAAAATCTCAGTTTCTCTTTAAAGTTCGCTACCTTGACTCTCAAAACGGCTATCAAGTGATCATTCCTGACTTAATTACAAGAGATGACTGGGAGATTGTAGAAGGACTCTTGCAGGCTTTGTCTAGCAAGGTTGGTGAAGTAGTTGAAGGCTTGGCAGACTTTGATTTGGAAAACTATTTCCAAGAAACTGTTAAAAACTATTTAGCTGATAAGGCTGCTAGCCTATATTTTTGCCAAGGAATTCTATCAACTATTTACTTTGATAAGAAGGATTTAGAAAGTTTCCTAGAAGAAGATGGACTGGCACGTTTTGAAGAATTAGTTAAGAGGGTTCAAGAGTCAGATGCTTATCCTGCAAGTGCTAAATTCTATCCAGATGGTGAGGGTAAGGTTCATGGTATCTACCACCTGGCTCAAGGAGTAAAGACTATTTTGCCCAAAGGTCCTGTTGTTCCTGTGCCTTATGTTGAGCAGTTGGCTGGTAAGGATCTTGTCTGGGAGATTGACCTGGTGAAAATCTCTGGAGATGGTTCTAAGCCTGAAGACTATGAAGCAGTAGCTAGACTGGATTACCAAGTCTTTTTAGAAGCTCTTCCAAAGGAACTTTGTCAGGATTTGGACGCTAACCAAATAGAGGTAGGACCAGTTTCAGGAGAGGATTTTGAAGTCTTAGCAAATAGATAAATAAGGAATCTGTGACAAAAGTTTCTATAAAGTTAAAAAGCGGACAAGATTAGTTTTCTGATTATCAGAATTCTGTCTTGTTCGCTTTTTTATTTCTAAAATTTTATAGTAATGATCCTCTAAAGCTAATATCTTTCTATCTCGCTACCTTTATCTTACATAAAAGCTAGGACTCGGAGATAGTCAGAAACCAGTGCCATTTCTGCTAGGAAAAAGAGAAATAGGACGCTTCCGTTGACGAGGACAGCCAAGAGCAGGCGATAGAAGGGATCAGTTTGGCTATCTTTACTTGGTCTTGAGATGGTATAGAGGTTGGCAAGAAGTACCAGACCAATGCTAATGAGGCAGAGAAGAGCCGCAAAGCGTAGACTATTAAAGAAGGCAAAGAAACTGGCAATACCTGTGAGCAGGAGAGGAAGGGCGAAGAGTCTGCTGTACTCTTGCAAGGATTTTTCCAGCGTCCAGTCATTGTCCTGATTGACAAAACGTTTAACTACAAATCCACCCATAAGGATAGAAAAGAAGAATAAACTTGTCGCTACCAAGATGGAGAAGATAGAAAAGAGATTCAGTGAAGGGAACTGCTCGCTGACATGAGAGTTGATAGCCGCCATATGGCCGTAGTAGTTATGCTTGATGTGATAAATCGCACAGAAGAAACTAAGAGCAGAAAAGATAGTCAGCAGGGCAAAGGCATTATAACTATGTTTTTTATCTGTATCAATGCTTGTTGTCGGTTCTTTAAGGGCACCTTGTAGCCAAAACCAAAGATCAGCCAGTTCTTCTTTGAATACTGCGAATAGTGCTGTTTTGGCAGATGTAGAATCTGGTAAAAACGGACTTTCCAAAGATTTGCTAGGCTGAGAAGCTTCTTTAACAGGTTCTTCTGACTGGTCTGTTTTTGTTGCAAGTTCTTCTTCAGCCTCTACTTTTTCTAGATCAGCATCCTGTTCTTCTGGTTTGTCTTGAGGATTTTCCTCAACTACTGGCGCCTCTTCTCTTGTCTCTGAATCTTCTTCAAGGAGAACTGAGTCGGATGGGCTATCTTTTTTATCATTGTTGGCTGTTTTTTCGAAATCAGCACTTTCAAACCATTCTTGAGTCATAATAGACCTCCCTTTTTTGATTAATTTTTGAGTAGTAACTACTAGTTGTCTTTATTCATGATTTCTATAAGAAAGCAAGCGATCTTATTATGGGAAATAGATATTTTGATTAGATTTTGCGACGAGGAGATCTTGCGTATCTTTTTTTTCTGTTTTGTAAGGGTTAGCTAATGCTTCACCTTTACTACCTCCCGTAGGTATGTCACGTCTGTCTCGATGCCAACGATAGATATCACCATGTTCAGCAGAAAACTCAACATTGATTCGATCAAGTTCCTTTTGAGATAACTCGAGTGAGATATCTTTTCTCGCCTCGAATTCCACTCGACCATGCACTTGGATATCGTCTGCCTTGATATGTTCATGATCTGCTTGGATGCGGCTATCTGTTAGACTGGTTTCAAATACATTGACAATTCCAACTGTGGTTATTTGGCTATTTTTAATCTCGCTATCAGTGATACGAAGGAGATATCCATTTGACAGAATCTTGGCATTGCTGAGTTTTGCATTAGCAATTGAAAGGATACGATGGTTTACCTGGGCAGTTAGATTTTTTAAGTCTTTTCCTCTTGGTAATGAGAGAACAACTTCATCATTGCGACTAGAAATTCCGCTTGCGATATAGAGAATACCCTCGATACTAGAACCTATAGAGCGACGTGTAGTTGACTTGGTGTCAGTTATTTCAAGACTTTTCTCTTTGATAGAGTGTTGAAGATTTTCTTTTTCAGAGATGGTTGGATGATACTGGATGTGAATCTTATCATCGCTTGACTCCGTAATGACGAGCGAATGTTCTGTTAGTGAAATGTTTAGATTTTCAATATCTTGATCAAAAACGAGTTCTTCCATTCGACTTTCAAATACTGGATTTTGAGACATTGCAAGGAGGCTTCTGACACCATCTGTTTGGATGCCGATGATCATCATGGAAAAACCAATGATACTAGTAACAACACCAAAGATAAGAAATCCTTTTGTCCATTTACGCATGTCTTTCACCTCTCTTTCCTCTATTAAGAATCCATTGGATAAGTCGAAGGACTAGTAATCCAAAGAAACGGGTCACATAGGAAGTTGCTAGCAAGACTAGGGATGAAGCTCCGATAGCTAGTAAACCTCCACCAAAAATCAGAATAAAAGCAGATGTCGATTCAGCCAGAACGTAGAAGCTTTCAAATAGGAGAACGCCTCCTAGGATTAGTCCAGCTACTGATACAGCAAAGAAGGCTATAAGTACGCTGACAGCGGCGATAAAAATGCCGATGATAGACATGAGAAGAGCAATTCCGACTGGAATTCCGATAGGAGCTGCAAGAAGGGCTAGAAGAGCGATGCGTAAAATATAGCGGTCGTTCTTGCTGGAATTTTCTTCGTTGATTTTCTTATCAAGAAGTGTAGTCAGGATGTCATGGGCAGCTTCTTTTGGACTTCCTAGGCTAGCGATAAGCTCCTCCTCACCTTCTGGACCCGCATCATCAAAGAGTTCTTTGAAGTAATCCATGGCTTCAATGCGATCAGATTGAGGAAGCTTCATCAGATAGGCTTCAAGCTGATTCAAATATTCAGTTCTTGTCATGGCGAATGCTCCCTTCTATGATGCCATTGATAGTGTCAGTGTAGAGTGTCCATTCTTCTCGAAGGACAAAGAGTTGCTCCTCTCCAATTTCTGTCAAGGAGTAGTACTTGCGCATCCGACCTTGGTATTCGCGAGAGTATGTAGTCAGATAGCGGTTGGTATCCAGTTTTTTCAAGATGGGGTAGAGGGTAGATTCCTTGATTTTGGCAATGAGTTTAATGGTTTGGCTAATCTCATAACCATAGGAATCCCCTTGTTCTAGAATGGCCAAGATGAGAAATTCAATCAAGGCCGATGATGTTGGAAAATACATGGGGCACCTCCTTTTTTAGTATGTAAAAATTTTATATATAATTATTCTACACATACATCATACATCTATTTGTAAGCCCTGTCAAGTAATATGTGTAAAAATTTTATATATAAAAAATCTTCTAGTGAAAACTAGAAGATTAGAGGATTTTCTGAGAAGTTTATCTGAATTTTATCATAGATTTTGTATAATCAATATTTTCATCCAATAGTTTTAATAAAGGAGTTACATACTCAGGATTCGGAAACTTGGGACCGAAAATGACTTCACCGATTTGAATTGAATTTTTTCGTTCTACATAAAGTTTACCTACTCCAGAGGTTTTATCAATTTTGATTTTCTTATTGCTTGGGTCTAGGTTTGCATAGCGTAAGATGCGAAGCTCGTTTTCATATTTATAATCTACCGATTTAAATAAATAGCGAATCTCTTCTATGCACTCAGCAATAGCATTTTGATAGATTTCCTCCGTGATTTTTGAACCAGTATCTAGTTTTTCTTTTAAACGATTCAATAAGCTTTCTAAATCTTTTATTTCGGACCTATCAAATAGTTCGGTCTGTTCAAGTTCTATATTTTCATGTATATTTTTAACATAGGCAATTCGGTAGAGATAATCTACACTTTCTTTTGAAGTACTACCTTTTTCTTCAAGATTCGGTTCAGTTCCTTCGTCATTAACTGTATCGACTGAATTTTCACTTTCACTTCGAAAGATAGATTTTTCAGAATCACTATTTAATTCAGATTTCATTAAATACATCTTATCAGCAAATTCTAAGAAGTTTTTTTCTTGACGCCAAGAAACATCATTGAAGGAAGTAAATCTTGAAAAATCATCTTCGCGAAGTACTAGACAAACACCTTTAGCGTCATCACCATACTGGGACCACATGGCTAGGTCATCTATTTTACTAGTAAAACTCATTAAAAACCAGGAGCTTGGTTCCAAAACATCTCGTCTATCTAAGCCCAATATCTGTTCGATGACGATTCCTTCCTCAGGATCATTCATATAATTAGCATTATACAAGCGAGTTTTCCCGGAGACTGAAAAATTACCTTTCTTCTTTTTATTCTCCTCTTGATCTAACATAATTTGGAGAGTGCTTCCCTTGGTGTAATGGCCGAAGTTAAGCACCTGATTTTTATCCTCGTCTTTTAATCCCAGTTGATACTTGATTTTCTGAACAAGTTGATAAATTGATAGCAAGTTATTTAGTTCAATCGAGTCTTCTTTATAACAATCTGCCCATTTTTGTAAGATAGCATATTTAGTATTCTTTAAAAGACCTTCCCTTAGGATAAAGTTGAATAGTTTATAAACATCACTGTCACAAACATTATCATCACGAGAAAATAGATCATCAAAATTTTGTAACATAAAGTTGGAGAATTGTCCATAGAGCTTTTTAATTATCTTTGTGGTTTTAAGACGTTCATCTAACTCCGTTTGATGATTAAATAAGCTTGCTAATAATATACTATAGCTGAAAACAATTTCTTCGGATTTTGGAAATTTTCGCTGTAATTTCTCTAATTTTTCGACAATAGCCTTCCGTTCTTTCAACTTAGTTTGCTTGGTTGATAAAACGAACAAAATACTAGCAAATGCTTCTCCTATATCATGTGATTCCTGGAA